>CAYUYB010000372.1:0-2886 GCA_964449025.1 uncultured Desulfobacteraceae bacterium | reverse complement strand
AAAATAATCTTTGCATTGTAACTTTCCACCTTTTAAAACGTAATATAATCAAAATGGAAGCTTTCGAGACCTTCTATAGATAACAGAAGGGAAAATTGTTCTCGTATCTCATACGGATCAGCGGAGATTATCAGCTTTCCATGGACATAATGCAGGAAAGTTTTGTCCGCTATCTTGAGAGGTATGAAAAGGACACCAGGAATATCTCACTCCTCTATGCCATAGCGCGCAACTGTTTTCTGGATTATAAGCGGAGGGACAAGAGGAATTATTGGTTGGAACGGGATCAAAGGGATTATTCATCACATCAGACGGATGTCCTCCAGATTAAGCAGGAGTATCATCAGGTACTTAAGGCGATGAAGAATCTGGAAGATGATGAAAGAGATATCCTGGCGCTCGTGTTATCCGGGGATTTCAGGTATAGGGAGATCGCTTCCATCATGGGAATTACCGAGGCGAATGTAAAGATAAAGGTTCACAGGGCCCGGGTCAAATTAAGAGAGGTTTTGAAATCAGGAGAGTAAGCATGGATTATCACATTAGCATGTTCATGGATCACGAGCTGGGACTTGATGAAAAAATAGAGTTTGTAAAAAAGATACATAAAGACGAAGAGTTTTACAATAGAACCCTGGAACTCATGCGACAGGAGAAGGTGATCCGATCGGACCCCGTAGAAGTCATCCCTTCAGTCAGGTTAAGAGAGAAGAGAAGATGGTTCAGTATCCCTGTTTTCAAGGCCCCTTGGGCCTTCGCGTCGTCGGGAGCTGTGGTCGCGCTGGTCCTGCTATTGATCTTTTCCTTTAGGGGAACTCCCCCCGCCTCTGTCCATCAGCGATTTGTAATCTACAAACCGGAGGTGAACAAAGTAGAGATTTCAGGAAGCTTTACCGACTGGAAGCTATTGCCATTAAAAAGGATCGGTTCAAGCGGGTACTGGCAGATCGAGCTGGATATCCCACAGGGTGAACACAGGTATACATATATATTAGAGGAAAGAGAAAGGGTGGCTGATCCCACCATACTGACACGAGAACAGGATGATTTTGGGGGAGAGAATTCGATCCTCTTTGCGGAGGCATAATGATGAACAGGTTTTCCGTGGGAGTATTCGGCCTTCTGGTTTTATTATCAGGCTGCACGCCCGGTTATTATTATGAATTAAAGGACAATAACGTTTTTATCTATCTTAGCGAACCCGATGCCCGGGAGGTGTTTTTTCTGTCTTCTCTTGACGCGTTTAAGCGTCATGAGGCATTGAAAAACGCAAAAGGAATATGGGAAGTAACAATTCCTTCAGATCAGGAGTGCACCTACTTTTTTATAGTGGATGGAAAGGCCTTCATACCACCCTGTCATCAGAAGGAGAAAGATGATTTTGGCTCGGAGAACTGTGTGTATATACCCGGATCATGATCGTTTATCAATAATTTGTCGGCAAGAACGGGGACGTGTTAAGGAGGAAATATGATGAAGAGAGTATTATTGATAATACTTGTTGCATTTTTTATCCCGTCATCTTTATTCGCGGATCAAGTGGATGATGACCTGCCGGGGGACACAGCAGTCCGTATAAAGGAAAGCGCAAGGCAGGTTATAAGGCTCGGGGCAGAAAATAAAGGCGTTATAAAGATGACTAAAACCATGCTCGAGAATAATTTCAAAGAACAGGAAATCCTCGAAGCCCATGAAATCCTGATGAAGGCCCGGAAAGCGAATCTGCCCGAGGAACCCTTGATGAACAAATTGCATGAGGGGGTTGCCAAGCAGATCAATGCGGAAGGTATCCTCAAGGCCATGGAAAGTATCAGATCCCGATACGAAACGGCAATCGGGTATGCGTTGCGTTATTCGGAGAACGGGGGACAGGCAAGAGTGATGACCAGGGAGATAGCGGAGTGTATGACCGCGGGTATGGCAAAGGACGATATAGATCGCGTAATGGAGATGCTGCAAAACAAGAGACTTAAGAGAGACGAAGAGGCCCAGCTTGCGACGGAAACCTTTAAGACGTCAAGGATCATGGCTTTGGCGGGAGTTACGAATAGAAACATCATCGATATTGTGCATAACGCCCTTCAGAAAGGCTATGGCGCGGGAGAGATGAGAAAGCTGGGCAATGCCTTTATGATACAGTCCAGAACGTCGTCTTCCCCGTCGGATCTGGCCGCATCCTATTCTAACGCAATCAGGCGAGGTATAACCGCTGACGAACTGAAGGAATACCATTCAGTAGGTCCTGCCAGCGGGGGGGGAGGCCCTGGAGCTTTGCAAGACCCAAGGGGATTTGGCGGAGCTGGGGGTTTTAATAATGTCGGCGGCGGGCCAGGTGGTTCCGCTGGATCAGCTGGAAGAGGCAGAGGCAGGTAGGGGGATGTGGTAAAAGGCGAATAAGATGTCTCAAAACACATCACTGTCATATTGCCTTGATAATACATAACAAAAACCGAGGATATGCCTGATGCGGAAATAGTACAAGAATCAAATTGCAGGATTTTGCCTCATTTTACACCCTCATCCAACACTGTCAAATGTCCTTTGAACATTGTCCTTCGTATAAATTACATTGATATATCAATATGTTGACCGGCCAAAACCCATATTATGGTCTGACCGGCACAAGACTTGCTGGATAATAAAGACAGAGGCTTCATAATCCGAAAACATCAAACAAGGGGTGAAGATATGGTAAATAAGGACACAGAGGGCAGGAGAAGCCGGGTCGGCTACGGATCATCCTATAGAAAGGGGTTGATTAAAGACCTTAAGGACAGGTCTGAGATAGGCGCGGTGATGGGTGGACAGGTATGGATGGTGAAACCGGACAAGGATGCCAGGGCGGCTAATCCCTGTATATGGATGCAAAGCGGGGTAGTGGCGTTC
>CAYUYB010000371.1:0-2894 GCA_964449025.1 uncultured Desulfobacteraceae bacterium | reverse complement strand
CGATCACCGGGAGGAATCACACCTTCGAGGATGGCCTGGAGATGGGAAGGCGTGGATCAATGGAAGACCCACTTCTATAATATCGAGGGATGGGACGAGGACACGGGCTATCCAAAACGGGATACCCTTGAAGATCTGGGCATGAAGCATGTCGCTGATCTGCTTCAGGCCAAAAATAGGTTGGGAGCGGCTTAAAAATCCATCATTTGATTTTAGAAGGAGACACAAATGAAAAGAAATCTACTATTGTCAAATTTACTGTTGGGGGCCGCAGTGCTGATCCTCTGCGGTGTCGCGACGATGCATACCGCGCTCGACGCCGTGGCCTCTGAGGACGAGTTGATAACCGTTATGAATCCGGCCATTACAGAGAAACCTGTGGCACGGGTGCCGTTGGCGCCCCGGCTGGACAACCTGGAAGGCAAAACCCTTTATCTGGTGGACATGAACTATGAAGGATTCGGGCTTACACCCGTGCTCGAGGAAATGCTGGCGTGGTTTGCCAAGAATATGCCCGATGTAAAAACCATATTAAGGCTCAAGGAAGGCAGTTACATTATGGATGATCCTGCGTTATGGAAGGAGATTGCCGAAAACGGAGGCGATGGGGTAATCATGGGCATTGCCGGCTGATGGGGATGTATCTCGGCCGTGAGCCGTTTTTGCGGAATTCTGGAACAGCAGTATGGTATCCCCACAGCGTCCCTTGCGAATGAAAACATCGTGTCATTCGGGATTAATACCCATCCAAAATACACTACCGGCATACCCCTACGTTGGGTCGGGATGCCGTATCCGTTTACAGGTCTTAACAAAGAGATCGTAAAATCCTATCTCCAAGACAAGGATAGTGTGAGCGGCAAGCCCTTAATGCAAGCGATCATCGACTGTCTGACAGATCCCCTAACTGATGATGAAAAGATGACAGGGATTCCGGCAGATGCGACACCTGAGCCCAGATTTCTACCCCCCGACACGGAAGATAATCTGCAGCGCCTGTTTAAGGACAAGAACTGGACAGACTACAACCCGATCATCCTCCCGACAGAGGAGAGGGTGGCGGCCATGCTGAAAGGCACCAGCCACAGGCCCGATGAGGTAATTAAGACAGGCGCCGGCACCTTTGGAACGACCCGTCCATTCACCGTGGAAAAGGTTGCCATCATTGCCGTCATGGCCGGAGCCAAACCGGAATATCTGCCGCTGATCCTGGCGCTGGCCAGCCAGGTTCCGTATTCGGATTCCACCACTTCGAACGCCAGCATGGTGCTGGTAAACGGACCGATACGCAATGAGATCGGGATGAATTCGGGCATAGGCGCATTGGGCCCGAACAACGAGGCCAATTCCGTAATCGGTCGCGCCATGAATCTGATACACTTTATAATCCAGGGTTATCAGGAGGGTGTGACCGGCTTCTCCTCCCTCAGCAACCCACTGCGTTACAACAACGTGACCATAGCGGAAAACGAGGAAGAACTCCCGGAAGGATGGAAACCTTTCCATGTGCTTATGGGTTATAGGCCTGAAGAGAGTATCCTCACCGTCCTCATGGGTTGGAACTTTGTGAATTGTTCAGGTTCGGTCGTGGGGCATTATCCCCCGCAGTTTTTGATGCGTGACTTTACGCGGGCGCTCGCGGCAACCGGATCCGCAACGATTATTATGGACCCTTCCGTGGCGTATCTGCTCAGAGATTCACAGGGCTTTAAGACAAAGGCTGCGCTTGCTGAATGGCTCTCTGATAACGCGGAAGTGCCCGCGGAGACCTATTGGGCTAATTCCATCGTTTCCGGGATGATGGGTCCCCTTGGAAAACAGGGCCTCGAGCCCTACGCCACATGGAGAAAGGTCTCCAATAACACGTTGATCAAACATCTTCCTAACCCGCAAAATATCCGGAGCATCGTGGTAGGGGGAAGTACAGCGAGCGTCTGGTTCATCACCGATTTCATGGGGGGCAGGGGTGTATCGATCGATGCCTGGAGGTAATTAAAGAATAAACATCTGAAATCGATAGACGAATTCGTGCCACCATATAACGCACTATCTCGCTAATAAATACAATTGACTTTATTATTGAATAAAGTTATGTTAAAAACAATCAATATATATAGAATATATGGAGGTCATGTAAATGGATCGATCCGGGGAAGCTAAAAAGAAAAGTACTGAGCAAAAAAAGTATTCGAGGCGTGATTTTTTGACTGTTAGTGGAACGGCCCTGGCAGGCGGCGCTCTGGTGGCCTATTCGCCCAAAGAGACGGAAGCGAAAGAGGAATATCCTTTATCAACGAGGTATCTGGTTTATGACAGCAAACACTGCGCCGGATGCTACAGCTGCATGATCGCATGCTCCCTTGTACACGAAGGCGTAGTGAACCTCTCCCTGTCCAGGATTCAGATTCACCGGGCGGTACTCGACGAATATCCGTTTGATATCCAGATAAACGTATGCCGGCAATGTCCGGAGCCGCTATGCGTAATAAATTGTCCCACCGGGGCCTGCCATATCAGCGCTGAAAACGGTAATATTCGGATGATTGACGCCGAAAAGTGCATCGGTTGCATGACATGCATAAAATCCTGTCCCTTTATTCCCCACCGTACTATATGGAATCACGTGACAGAAAAAGCCATCAAATGCGACATGTGCGCGGACGCGCCCTATTACAACAAAAAGGGGGGGATTAACGGCACCCAAGCCTGTGTTGAGGCCTGTCCCGCGAACGCCTTGAAGGTGGTGACCGAGCTTCCGGATCAGACCGATATCAACGGATACGACCGGGATCTTCAGCCGCCGATGGCAGCCACCCCGAAATTTCCATTTGCATTGCCCAACGAAAAAGCCAAGTCTAAAGAGTAGAGGAAAGGAGTATAATTATGGCCACGCC
>CAYUYB010000370.1:0-2914 GCA_964449025.1 uncultured Desulfobacteraceae bacterium | reverse complement strand
AGACTGAGAGAAAAGACGGCTACTCCGGATATTTTTCAGGGTGTGTATTTTGGTAATGTCGCTTCATTATTCAGGGGCAAGGAGATATTCCAGATAAGGAGAGAGCTGGGGCTAAAGCTAGTGGGACATTACGTGAACTCAAAGGCGGATATTGTCATACCAAACCCTGAATCAGGCTGGGGAGTTTCCGTAGGTATCGCGGAAGGCCTGGATAAAAGGCTGTTCCCCGCCATTATAAAGCTTCCCCAGGCTGTCAGAACGTTTCAGGAGGGCGAGAGACAGACCAGAACCAAGGAAGTAGGTCTTAAGTTTGGCGGCATCGATTCCATATTGAAGAACAAAAGTATCGCCATGGGTGATGATAGTATAGTGAGGGGGAGCGTCAGTGAGGGGGGTTCCGTGTGGGTGGTATATAACGCCGGCGCTAAATACATAGAATTATGGGTGTCATACGGCCCCATGTTTTTTCCATCTTTCAAGGAATGGCATCGCGGTATCGAATGCTTGAATGAACTGGCTGTTCAGAGGGCTTTTAAAGACCGAAACCCGTATGACAAAGGCGAGGATGAAATAAACCAGGCGGTCGCGAAATTGATAGGTGTTGATGAAGTAAAATATAATTCCCTTCAAAGGATCAGAGATGTCACGGGAAACGGCTCTTTCCAGGCTTTGGACGCAAGCTATCCCATTGCTGAGGAGTTCTGGCCGGCTTGGTTGAAAAAAGAGGTGGAAAAATACCACAAATATCGATTGTAGAAAACGGTTCTCCAGACATTATCTCGAGGTGCTTATCACAATTTCATTGCTATTCTTTTAATGATCTGAGAGGAAGAATATCCGGAGGTGAATGGTATGCTCTGGACCTTTCCTCCCGCCTTTTTTACGACATCAGCCCCGATGATATCATCTTCCTTCCAGTCCCCTCCCTTTACGAGCACATCAGGCATGAGATATTTAATAACCTTAAGGGGGTTATTTTGGTCAAAGATGACCACGAGGTCAACGCTCTCCAGGGCTGCCAGAATCTCAGTTCTCTCTTCCTGTTTTAGAACAGGTCTGCCGGGCCCCTTGATGGATTTGACAGAACGGTCGGTATTTACGGCAACTATCAGACAGTCCCCAAGCTCACGGGCGGCTTGGAGATAACGCGTATGGCCGACATGAAGTATGTCAAAGCAGCCGTTTGTGAAAACGATCTTTTTATTTTGGGATTTGAGATTGTCAATCTCTTTTTTCGCTTCAGAAAGTTCTTTTATCTTGAGTCGATATCTTTCCATTTCTACCCCCGTTAATAGACCTCGGTCCTGGCAAGCACCAGGCACAAAACCTCTTCACATCCGGCCGTTTTCAGAATCTTGGCGCATTCATTCATGGTATGTCCAGTGGTGGCCACATCGTCCACAAGGATAATAGATTGACCTTTAAAGTCTTTTTCCCTGTCCAGCGCAAATGCGCCCCGAACATTTTTTTTCCTTTCCTCGCTGTTAAGACCTGTCTGTGATCTGGTATTTTTTACTCTTCTCAAAGACAATAGGTCTATCTTTATACCAAGAAGAAGACTCATTGCCCTGGCAAGGAGGAGGCTCTGATTATAGCCCCTCTCTCTTAATCTTTTGGGATGAAGTGGTACAGGCATGATTAAGTATCTGTCACAGTCTTCAAGCCAATCAGTGGCAAAGTAAGCCATGAGCTTACCGAGGGGTCTCGCCAGATAGGCCTTGCCCCCATATTTCATTTGGTGAATCGATTCCATGATCCCTCCCCGGTAAAGGTAGGGCGCTCGGAGCTGATCAAAAAAGGGCCTTTTTCTCAGACATCGTTCACACAGATGATCGTCATCTGAAAATGAATAGAAAGGTATCCCGCATATAGGGCAGAGAGGATGCCTTATCACCGCGATGGATTCCAAGCAGTGCGCGCAGAAGTGTATGTTTCTCGCATTATCATCTGAAATAAAACTGCGGCAGATGTGGCATCTGGGTGGATAGATAACGTCTATGAATCTGCCAAAGATATTCATTTCCAATCTATTTTTTTATCATATCCTTCAGGTCCCACTGGACAAGAAGCCTTACCCTCCGGTTATCCTTTTTTTCACGATATATCAGATTACCCTTTTCAACGCCATACAGAAAAAGATCCCTGGTTATGGCCACGTCCTGGCGGCAGTAATCGGTCAGCTTTTGGATTTCTCCTTGTCTGAACCATTCCACGGCCTGGATACCGTCGGCCGACTTGTGTTCATCTATGGTCTCTTCGGCGAGATGGTTCAGACCAAGCCGGTAGCCCAATCGTTTAGAAATATCCTCGAGCATGTCAAAAGTAGGTAGATTCTGGAGTTCGTTACCCATGTATGCGCTGAGTACCTTGTAATCGAATTGCCTGATATTGAATCCGACAATAAGGTCCGCTTTTTTGAGATGGGCCAAGAGATCCTTTATGGTGTCTTCGGTGTAACTGATGAAACGTTTTTCAAGGCTGTCATAGAGCACTGCCACCGAGACACCCATTAGGTGGGCGTTATGCCATCCCCCCACATCCTGGGCAAGTCTTTGTGTCTCAAGGTCAAGGAATATTATCCTGTTTTCGTATTTTTCAGCCGGAGGTTTTCCTTTTGGCACGTTTTTAGTAACTGGCGATGGTTCTGCTTTGGCTTCGTAAAATTGGGCGAGAGGAATGCGGCCCACAAGAAACTCCAGTATAGTTATGGCCGCCGCTTTGTCCAGCGGTTTGTTGCCCGAGCCACATTTAGGGGAATGGATACATGAAGGACAGCCTTCTTCGCACTCGCAATTCTTGATGTGATCCAGTGTCTTTTCAAAGAGTTCAAGGATTACCTCATAACCTCTTTGACTGAGCCCCACACCTCCCGGGTAACCGTCATATATGAAAATAGCGGTCTTTTCCAGTTGGG
>CAYUYB010000369.1:0-2921 GCA_964449025.1 uncultured Desulfobacteraceae bacterium | reverse complement strand
TTTTTACAAGGTCCTTGACTATAAAGACGGATATTATCTGCTGGCTGAGGACTTATATGAATTTGATTACCGGGATAACATAGAGGATTATGGAATAATAGGCTGGGTTAAAAAGGACTATATAACCCTCTGGAGGTCGAGGCTTTACTATCATCCTATGCAAAGGGTCGGTTTTTATGATGACAGCGAAGCCCTTACAGAGGCCAAAGAAGGTGAAGAGATAAACAGGTTCTATGTGGACCATGTTTATCTAAAGGAGAGGCTTTTCAGCGATATAGTTGAAAGGCTTGACCAGGAGAGCCTCCATAGCTTTTATACCCATTTCGGATTTCCCCAGCTTGGAGATCCTGAATACACGGAAAACGGTACTATTGCCCAGGTCTTTGTTCCAGGGTCCTTTACTCCTCGCCTGATGAGCCTCCTTAATAGATCCATGAAAAGGAATCTTAACACCTTCTTTTTGCTTGACGTTTCCGAGAGCATGAGACCATTCGCCGATTACCTGAAGACCTTTAACAGGTCCGTCAGTGAGATGAGCGAGGACGGTATTGCCCTGAGGATGAATCGCATATACACATACCGTGATTCATCTGACAGCTTTTCGGATATTGAAGCGGTACCGGTCTTTACCAGGATTAAAAGGCCGGAAGGGCTTGTTTTTGCCCATAAATCCGGTGATAAGAACTATGCCGAGCCCCTGATGAGATCCTTTACAAACGTTCTGGAAGAGATAGAGTCTTTGCAGAAAGAGGGACTGATCCTTCCTCTTCATGAAAAACTTTTGTTTATCATCACCGATGCCGGCGCCAATGATTTTACGGATGAGGCCTTTGCCCGGACAGTTAAAAAGGCTAAGGATCTTAATCTCCATGTTTATCTGATCCATCCCGATAATTCCGGTGTGAGGACCCCAAATCCCAACATATATGACACCCCGTTAGAGGCCTTCAATAATCTGACGGACTTGATCTCAGCCTATGAACGAGAAAACCCTCAAGAAGGAGATGTAATCTTCAGAGAATTTGAGTTCAGTACGGCCAGCCTGTCATCCGAAGAAGGACGTGATAAGGATTTTTCTCAACAGCATAAGGGACTTCTGGAGGCTATCCGGACATATATGAACCATGTGTTTATGACAGGTGAGCCAGAAGGTTTTCCTAAAGACGTCCTATTATATTTTTCTGACGAACATCTTTTAAAAGAGATGCGCAAGTGGAGCGATCGCAGAATTCAGATATTAAACCATGTAAGGAAATATATAAAGTCCGTTGATGATCCGCAGATATGGGAGGAAAGGATAGCCATTCCTGCGAAACCTGTTGAATCCTTTTTAAGGGAGATAAGGACCCAGGACGATGTATCCTTATCTGATCTTAAAAAGCTGGTTATTATAAATTCTCTTGTAAGCGTGGACGATGTTGAAAAGGCCAGGAAACTCTATGATCATATTAAACCCCTTATAGAAAAGAAGACATATACCTCCGCTGATGACGTCTTTTACAAGGCCCTTACAAGGAGAGACCCCCAGGATAACACCACATGGAATAAATCGCTTGGAGAGGAAAGCGGTCCTTTGGGTGGATATCTGGCAGAACGGGAGTTTCATCTTAATTCATTCAATCAGGCTATCCAACGCAAATTTATGTATATTAAGGTCAATGAACTTTATACCATATCAGAGCGATAGAATGATCTGAATCCGGTCTTTCCGGGTCGAAACATCAAGGGCAAACATTTTGTCCACAACCAAAGGAAAATGACAAAACCCAAAAAAAGGATAGACGGGACATGAAGACATATTGGAGATTCTTACAAAGGCTATCATTATTTTTCGCACTGTTATTATTATCCGTCACGGATATAAATGCGGAGTCACTGTTCAAAGGAAGAGAGATATATCTCAATAACGATGAAAATAGCGAATTCAGAATTGGCCTTACAGGGACAACTGCGGGATACAATTATTTAGCCTTGATAGAAGACGCCAAACAAGAATCTATTTCCCTCGGTAAGCTGGGTTACTGGGAGCTTGTAGAAGATCCACCTTCTTTTCTACGCAATTATGATCTTCAGTTGATTATCGAAAACAATTTTAAAGGGAACTTTCAAATAGAATTCAACTACGATCAAAAGGCTCATGATGTCAATTACAGGATAAAGGAAGGTTCGATACAGGTAAAACTCGACAACAGTGAGTATTACCCTAAATTGATCATTGAAGGAGTTGCTTCAGTAGCCCGATTGCTGGAAGAAGGTGTTCTTTCCAGTGACTCTAACAACCTTTTATTCTTCGACTTTAATAGTTTTGATGTGGATCTAAGAAAATACTATGGAAACATTAAACGCCTTTTGGAGGGTACTAAGTCCAATCATTATTTTTTCTATTATGAATCGGGAGACTATAATAGCTACTACTTCAGAACCTATCGGGACGTATCCCAATTGGACACTGAAAAAATGGGGCTCTCCCTGGAAGACGGGACACTGGAGTATTACCAGAAGACACTCGATAATCTGAAATCTCGCTTTGGATCCGAATTCGCCGATAGGCTTATTATTATTTCCCGATTCGGGAATAAATATCTAGATGAGCTAAAGAATTACGCCCAGGAAATTGGTATGAGTGAGGAGATGGAAGTTATCTTCTGGGACTATGACCAGATTCGATAAACGTCCATGATATTCTTATAACATATAAAAGCATCTGCAAATGAATCTCAAATGTTTCTTGAAGTCTTCGCCCGAAGGTGATGAGTTTTGTATTAACGCTCCGATGAGGCGATAAATGCCTTTCAAAGACTTTAACCGCTTACTGATCGTTTGTCTGAAAATGCTCTTCAGGAGGACAACCAGGAAGCGATTTGTCTTTCTTGTGGCAGCTTTCATGTTTATGATGGCCTTTAACAGCTACAGCTATGTCA
>CAYUYB010000368.1:0-2923 GCA_964449025.1 uncultured Desulfobacteraceae bacterium | reverse complement strand
GGGACGCCCTTAAGTTTTTAAGTTTCTCACCTTTTCAACCCCCAAATATATCCCATAGCTCATATGCCATATCCTCTCGCTTTACCCATTACCGCTCAAGGCACGTTTGGGTAAAAACCTCAAGCCTGTCAATACCCTTTACCCAAAACAGCCCAGGGCACTTTTGGGTAAATTGGAATTCACAGATCTATGTCAGAGGGACCATAGGGGTGTGGGCGCGGCGTTTGATTTTATAATCGGAGAGATAAGGCAGGCGCCTGTGTAGACGCAGAGGATGCCTCGCATAAGGTTCTTGACTACCTTCTGGTTAAGAACGGCGATTTCTTTTGTCTGTGCGATATACATATAGTGATGGAGTGTTATAAGGATCACGCATTCAGGGACATTATAAATCAATCAGCGGCGAACTTCCCCGACGGCAAGGGTCTGGTTCTGGATTACAGTAATCTTGGTTGACATAATTATTATTTAAGTGCAATATGCTTGCTGAGAACAGGCTTTTTGCATATGAATGATATAAAATTAAAAAAATTGAAAACACTTGGGCCACAAGCGGCGAAGTTGACGGGCGCTCTTTACGAAAGGGATAAGCCTGTTTTTACTTACGCTGATGTGGTGGAGATTACGGGGCTCAAACCAAAAGCAGCCCGGAATTTCGTGGCTGCGCTTGTAGGTCGCGGCGTGGTGTCCAGGTTAAAGCCGGGCCTTTTCACGCTGGTGCCCTTTGAACTGGGTTTTGAGCGGGAGTATATGGGCAATCCATATGTGGTGGCCCGGGAATTGGCGGCTGATAAGGATTATTATATTTCCCATGCCTCGGCAATGGATATCCACCAAATGGTTACCCAGCCGCAACTCAAGGTCTATACCACGGTTGTAAAGCCCATTCGGCCGCGTTTTGTGATGGGCACCGAGTTCTTTTTTGTGCGCTGTAAACCGGTCAATTTTTTTGGCGTTTCAGATCAATGGGTGACAAAATCCGAGAAGGTGAAGGTGAGCGATCCGGAGCGGACGGTGATTGACGGCCTCAAGCAGCCTGAATACTGCGGCGGTTTCAGCGAAGTGGCCAAAGGATTCTGGATGCGAAGAGACCTTATGGATACAGGCAGGTTGGTAGACTTCGCACTTCGATTGAACGTAGGCGCGGTTATCCGGCGCCTTGGTTTTCTGCTGGAACTTTTTCAAGTTGATGCGCCCCGGGAAATTGCAGCGTTGCGGCAGGGCCTTACAGCCTCATACGCGCTTTTAGATCCAATGTTGCCCTGCGAGGGTAAATACAACGCCAAATGGCGTCTTCGGCTCAATATAGACCCGAAGGAGATGCTTGCGCTGGTCAGGACGTAGCCCATGATAAACCAGCGTAACATTTCGGTATTATCAAACCGGTTGGCTCAATCAGGGGGAAGACGTATCCCGGAAACGGTGCTGGAGCGTGATTACTGTCTGGCCTGGTTCCTGGTTGGCTTGTCCAGGACCAGGCTTTGCGATCAACTGGTGTTCAAAGGCGGAACTGCTTTAAAGCGTTGCTATTTTGCCGATTATCGTTTCTCAGAAGACCTTGATTTCAGCCTTGCCGATGAAATTTCTTTCGAGTTGATTGCCGCCGGGCTTGAAGATGTTTATGCAGAGGTAAAAAAAGCCAGCGGTATAGGATTTGCCTTTTTGCGAAAAGATCGTGCCAGCCATCTTAACAGCCACACCTTTTATCTGTCGTATGAAGGACCGTTACCGGCTGCTGCGCCTAAAGAAGTCAAGGTGGATATAACCATAAAGGAACAGTTTGCACACCCTATTGAAGAGCGCGCTATTCTGCGGGGGTATGATGAGTACTCGGATATTCCCCCGGGCAATAAAGTTCGTGTCTATTCCATGGATGAAATCTGCGTAGAAAAGTTTCTGGCGCTTGCTGACCGGTCCAGGAACGAGCCGCGAGACCTGTATGATTTCTGGTATCTCACTTCAAACAAATATGTTGACTTGAGTATGTTGGCGCCTGCCATTAACAGCAAGCTTGAATTCCGAGGGCGTTTGCCGGGTTCTATGATTGAGAACTTTAGAAAGAAAGAGTCCCGGTACAGTAAACTGTGGGTTAATCGACTGGCCGCTCAGATGTCTGTGCTGCCTCCTTTTGACGATGTTTTTCGTTCAGTGCATCGGGAAATGAGAGGAGCGGGGCTTAAGGCTGATGAAAGATGTGAAAAATAGGGGACGTACGTGAAAAGATGAAAAGGCTGGATTCCCCGGACAAGCCGGAGAATGACGTAAAAAAGGGGACGTCCGTAAATAATCAAATAACTTTTTTGGCAATTTATCACGATTGTGGCCTGTGTGGATGCAGAGGATGCCCCTGGAGTGGCTCCACAGGATGCCGCGGCAGCCGAAGAAGACATTCATCCGCATGCTCGTGGTCCCCAAGTTCTTTTTCCTCACCTTCCTCCAGTTACTCAGGGAGCACAAAGCGCATAGCGCAGATTAGCTCACAGCTTATGCCTCATAGCCCTTCGATTTCACTCAGGGCCTTGAGCTTGCCGAAAGGCTCATAGATATTAAAATCAAATCCGAAATTCGAAGCACGAAATACGGAACAAATCCAAATGACCGAAATGATAGATTCCAAACGCTCTCAACGCTCTTAATCCGAAATTTGGAACCTTGAATTTTGAATGTTGAATGTTGAATTTTGAATCCGCCTCCGGCGGCAGACCAGACAGACCAGATAGACCAGATAGACGAGATCAACGTTCTCAACGATATCAAAAGTTACTGAATTATTAAAGAGCGTCCCCCTTTTATGGCTCATAGCTCACAGTATATAAATCCGAAATTCGAAGCACGAAATACGAAACAAATCCAAATGACCGAAATGACAGATTCCAAACGCTCTCAACGCTCTTAATCCGAAATTTGGAACCTTGAATTTTGA
>CAYUYB010000367.1:0-2939 GCA_964449025.1 uncultured Desulfobacteraceae bacterium | reverse complement strand
ATATAGGCAATATCTCCTTTGCGACCGGAATCACCGTGCCCGCGTATGTCAAGCGCATACGCAGTCATGCCCTTTTTTTTGAGAAATTCGGCAAGGGGATGCATGCTCAGGCTTGAGCCTGATGAGCCGTGTATCAGCACCACGTTGTGTACGGCATTCCGCGTAAGATAGGCCCGATAAGCCAGTTGAGTCCCATCCCGAGCGATATAGCGACTCAGTTGCGGTACTTCTGAAAAATCGACGGTGCGAAACGGCGCGGCAATTGCTTCCAGCGGAGGCGGTGAGTGTGGGGGGAAGAACGCGATCATGCCTCCCAAAGTCACCAGGATAACGGCGATGGCACCGGACAACAGCCATGCTAATCTCTTAATTGTTCGATGTTTGCTAATACTCTTCATTTTCTTCTTTGCTTACTGTGCCTGGCCGCGGATTTATGCGTTGACTTGAAGTGTAAGCTTTCAACAACGTCCCCCTCGTCATTTTAGCAGGGTTTGGTTTGTGCTAAAAGTGCCTAGCACAAACCAAGCACTGCGGAATTGGGTCCGTGTTGATTGCCATTGTTATGCATTGTTTGTCCCCTTACCCTTATTAGCTATGCGTTTTTCTATTTCATTGTTCCACTCAATCACCATATCTTCACACTTCTCTTCGAATTCACTAAGCGCTTCTCTGGTTTCTAATATTTTATTTATTACCTGTTTCATAGATTCAATTGAGAATTGGGTAAGCTCGTGCTCTAACCCATCCTTACTCATTTTGAAGCGCACATGCGTATAACCAGTATTATCAGTATATTCCCAGTTGGCATGGACAATTCTGTTTCTTAACGTTCCACATTCTCTTAGATTAGAGACCAGTTCTTTATATTCCGGAATATCGAAATTATACCCTCTCATGAAGTCTTCACTGAACCTCTGAAACAGTTCTACTTTAGTTGCATACATCATGCTATGCAGAACTAATAATCCTTTCTGATCTGACCTGTCTGAAATATCGGCACAAAGAATTTGATCTAGATCTGATTCCAGTCCATTAAAAAACAAAACCAATTGCCCTATCAAAGGCAATAGGTCTTCTACATATTCATAAGCATCATCTGTATCTCCTATTCCTTCGAGAATGTATTGTCCCACAGGAGATTTTTTGTTTTTCAATTGACACACCTACCTTTCATAAAATGCATAACACAAAAATCAGCCGCCGACGAAGGAGGTCGGCTGGATTTAATTGTTGGGTGACTCTTCGTCAAGAATGGCAAGGAATGTCTTCTTTCTGAAAATGCGGTCGCTATTCTTTCCGAACATCATTCGAAAGTATCTGTGATTGAGCCAAACGAAGGTCCTCGCTACTCGGTCGTCACCCATTCCGACGTCTGTAGAGAAGTATTGTACAAATGTTCCATAATCCCCAAGATGGAGGGATCTTGGGCTATTGTTGATGAAGTTTTCTTGATCACTCGTTAACCGGGTGTTGAAGAAGTTGGTATGCGAAAGAGTTGCTTGTTTAAAATCCAGCACTCCTGTGATATCAGCACCCCAAAAGTTCACACCCCAAAGATTCGCTCCGGCGAACTTGCAATCCCGAAACACCGCACCCTCAAAATTGACTCCTTTAAGGTTCGCATCCCGAAAGTCGCAAGCGCCGAACTGACAGCGCACGAAATTAGCCCCTGCGAGATCCACGTTTGCTAAGGCAAGGCCATGGAACCCCACCTCCATCGTGTCACAGCCTCGCATCTCTCCTCGCACTTCGAGGCGACGGGAAAATGTCTCGGATGTCGTTATAGTCTCTATAACAATATCGGTGGGTGCAGAAGGTGTATCAACAGGTTGCCTTGTTAGTTTCTGGATGGTCTTTGCTATCAGATCAAATCCCTCCACCCAATTCGGAAACAGGTCGACCCAGTGTAATTCATGTAACTCTGGGTGTTTTGGATGACAATCATCCAGCCTCGCCGGGATCACGAACACACGATCCGGAGGGAAGGTCTTTAGTTTCTCTAGTGCTTCTGATACTTCTTTCTGAATAAAACCGTTTTTACTCACGCTCTTCATTGACAAGAGAATCACAAAGAGATCACAAGTTTTGAGTGCCTCCATTACCTCCATCTTCCACCTGTCGCCTGGAAGAAGCTTCTTTGAGTCAAGCCAAGGTGTCACGTTGGGAATAGAGGATAGATCATGGTATAGCCGCTCTGCACTTGCTGAATCTTCTCTTGCGTAACTAATGAACACATCCATAATGCTAACCTTTCTCTATTTTCACCCAACCATTGATTGACAGGCAAATTTGCCTTGATATAACGATATTGAGGGTATTTTCGGGCAAATTTGCCTTGCTCTATTATCCCCAATTTTGTTACTATTTTTGGCAGACAGGAGAAATAAATAAGCAAAAAATAAGGGGTCAAGTCTTTGATTGATGCTTAGTCATGTGCAATTACCTTCCCTGAACCCTTCTCCCTCCTGATTATGAAATAACAACGTTCACCATTCGCCTTAACTTTCACCAAACAAAAAGGGGCATTTTGCCCCTTTGAAAATTTAACCTTTAATGTCGTATTGCGATATCTCGACATTTAGATTTTGCCGCCTTGCGGCATGATGTCCTTAAAAGATTTAAAGGAGCATCATTATATAAAATGGAGCGAGATTTTACCCTCTCACTTTGCTGCATGCCTCGATCCCCCTTGTTTGAGGCGGCATTTGTTAATTGCTTGCTAATTCACCTAGATTTTGACCCTTTCCCCTAAAAACAGCCCAATCTAAACACCATTTCCCTAAAAATGTCAACCCAAAATCCCGTGCATGCGCTCAGGGGAGGGGGAGGAGTTTTTTATCCTACTGCCTCCTTGTACTCCTTCCACAAATCCCCTTTTGCGATGCCGTGGTCGATGAAGTCCCAGGGGAAGGTCTCCCTTTCCCCTTTTTCCCTGTACA
>CAYUYB010000366.1:0-2948 GCA_964449025.1 uncultured Desulfobacteraceae bacterium | reverse complement strand
AGAAGAAGAAGCAAAAATCCCGAAGAAACTGCAGTATATTGTGATAGTAATCGATGAGCTGGCGGATTTGATGATGACCGCGGCCAAGGAAATAGAAGCCTACATCGTCCGCCTTGCCCAGAAGAGCCGGGCCGTAGGTATTCATATTATTTTAGCCACCCAGCGGCCCCAGGCAACGGTCGTTACCGGCCTGATAAAATCGAATATGCCGACCAGGGTCGGTTTCCGTGTCGCGGCAAGGATGGACAGCAGAATTATCCTCGACCAGAATGGTGCAGAGACGCTGTTAGGTGAAGGCGATATGCTGTTTCTAAAGCCCGGTACAAGTGACCTGATTCGCGCTCAGGGCACCTTTCTCGACGAACCGGAGATAAAACGAGTAGTAAAGCATCTTAAGGACATCGCCGAACCGCAATTCCATCCCGAACTGACCCAGCTCAAAAAACTGGATGCATCTGAGATGGTCAGGGACGACCTTTTCGATGATGCGGTTCGGATTGTACTGGAAACCAAACGCGGCTCCGTCTCACTGCTCCAGCGAAGATTGAGCGTCGGCTACGCCCGCGCCTCACGAATAATCGAGATGATGGCCGGAGCGGGAATACTCGGCGAATACAAGGGCTCTCAGGCACGCGAAGTTATGATGACCCTGGAGGAGTATGAGAACATTCGCGAGCGGATGGTGGCCGAAGAAGCAATGGAAGAACCGGAATCTGAAAGCCCGCAATCACAGGAGCCCGCCTACGTAAGCGAGGGCCAACGCGGCTACATCTCAACCGATAGCGAAGACGCCTGAAAGCCCCCGCACGATATTGATCATCCGATGCATACGAGCATTGTCCAAAACAAAAAAATAATTTGTCCTATGGGAACGGCTCATTAAAACTTGCAAAAAAGCAACATTAACGTCTACATATTTGCAGCTTCGTCCATATCGCCAAATGCTTCGCGCCGACCGGGCTTTTCAAGTTTCAACGTTACCAAGTCCCCAGCTTTGCGCATTTTAGTAAGAACAGCCAAAAGTTGGCTACTAGGAACATAATAACCGGCTGCTTTCAGGAACTCCTTTTCAAGTTCACGCTTAAGCTCAGGCTCGTAAGAAAAGCTATCGTTACCCTTTTGGTGGGCTTTTCCAATCTTGATATAACAAGTTTCTAATATCTTGCTATCATCAAGCGACATAATTTCCTCAAGGCTTTCGGAAACTTTGCGAGCTGTACTTCCCAGCCGAGGCCATTTTCCGTTCTTGCGCTGCGTTCGCATATAATGTAGAATGTCCTCGGGAGGATCAGAACGTTCAGTAAGAGCGTTGAAAGCATCTGTTAAGTCCTTCAATTCTCTGGGACGTTTTTCGTAAGGATCAATAGCCAAACGTCTGTCAAGATAAAGAGCAACTAAAACTTCTCGATCCGCAGGATTCAAGCGGATGGATTTTTTCTTCTCCATAATGAAATATTCTCCTTTATTTTAGTAGGTAGAAATCATTAAGAAAGCTACCAATTTTTTAATCAAGGTATGCCCTTTGCATACCTTAGCTAGTTCGTGAGCCGCAAAAATGGTATATTGTCTTCTCCTTTCTCCGGAGACCGTAGTGGCTCGTACATACCAATCGCTTGGTTTAATCTTTGTCTCAGTTGGTCTTCACGAATTCCGGTTATCTTAGATACTTGTTGCCATGTTAGATTTTTTTTATGGATTGCACTTTCTAATATCTGTTCAAATCTCGTAGCCCTATCCTTCTTTACGCTGCCTGGTTCTTCTCTCCTCCATCCACGTTTGGAGAATTCGATCCATAACTTTTTAGCGTGATGCTCAGATAATATTCCCTCAGCTTCGGCGCGATATACCATGGCTGCCAAGGAAATGCCAAATCGCTCTTTAAACTGAACAAGTCGCACCATCGATTTACCATAGAACGCAGATCGAAGCATACGTTTTGTTAATAAAAAATAAGATGCAAACTCAAAGGCACGTTTCTCTTTAAATTTATGATTCGATGGTTTTGGATCGGCATAATCACAGAATAAAACATGACCAAGCTCATGCGCAGCATTCATACGAGAGCGATCATTCGGTACGTTACTATTTAGCACGACTACATCTTCTTCACCCAAGCGGGCAGTCATCGCATCAATAGCCAACTCTGTCGGCATTTCAATTACGCGAATACCAGCCTTTTCCATCACTTCTATAACACTAGTAATCGGATCTTTTTCTTTAAACTTGCAATGTTCTCGTACGACAGATGCTGCTTCTGCACCAGTTCCATCTACATCAATTCCGAAATTTCTTTTGCTTCGTATAGATTTAAATTCTTCGTCGAGTCGTCTATAAGCTCCTAACCATTGTTGTGCAACTGCTTCAAACTGTGTCAGCTCACGAATTCCGATTTTTGATTTCTTGTTTCGATAATGTATGCCAGTTAGCTTAGGTCCCTTTTCCAAGAACCAGTTGATTGGGCGCTGGTATACATCCGCAAGAGCAGCTAAAATATCAAGAGGTGCTTGATGTCTTCCTGCTTCGTAATTCGTCAATGTTACATGAGAAATAGTTATGTTCCTAGGCAGTAATGTCACAGCGTTACGCGTTGAAATGCCAATCGCTTCTCTAGCCTGCTTGAGCTTCAAACCTAGTTCTGAGTATTTTCTCTGGTTACTCACGCCAACATCCCTTTCTTTTGTGTTAACACATCTTTACATATTATACCTTCTTATACGCACATCTTACCACGTTAGTTTCGAATATTTCAATAAAATTTTCAAAAATTTTCGGCGTTTTTACCGTATTACTCCCCTCAACGACAAAATTCCTCGATATTGACCTCAAAAACGATGTTTATGATGGTTTCCTTCGATTCCACATGGATTAAATGTTGTGGTTTAACCATAGAAACATTTGGTTCATCCGGTTAATGCGTAGGTTGATCTATGCAGATTGAAGATTCTGAG
>CAYUYB010000365.1:0-2967 GCA_964449025.1 uncultured Desulfobacteraceae bacterium | reverse complement strand
CTTTCGTTGAGAAGCATTGAAGAAATAAGGGAGATGCTGGAAGGAAGAATCATTTGTTGTGAGGAACAAAGTGAAAGACTGGTGGGCGGTTTGACTGTGGGCACCGCCGGTCTGGATAGAGGGCTAATGGTATTCAAGAGGGTCTATAACAAGATATTGCTTCTTGAACCGTCCACAACTTCAAGAAAGATTGCCGGGGTCCTTTTGACCGGGAACCGGAAGCCTCCCGACCAGGTCCTGGAGGCGGCAAAGAAAGCCCGGATTCCGTTGATACTGGTAAAGGAGGACAGCTTCGTGGCTCAGGAGCGCCTCGAGAAAAGTTCAGCTTACCTTTCTCCAGGGGATAAAAAGAAGATCAGGCATTTTATGTCCATGATGGATAGGGGTGATCATCTTAACAGGCTTATAGAATAAAGGGGGACACCCGCAGATCCTAAAACAATAAATGGATGGTAATCAGGGGAGCCCAATGGTCTATATGTGCAAAAGATGTAATCTTTTATCTTGCCATGATTAAACCTGGACGTCCCTTTAGCCTCTTTAGCCTATGGTCTCGGATATAAGTTCGAGAAGTTTTGCCGGCGATATTGGTTTCGACAGGAAAAGATTGGCCCCTGCCTCCATGCCCTGTATCCTGTCTTGTTCCCTGCTCTTTGCCGTCAGGAAGATAATGGGCACCTCAATGAGATCTTTATTCGCCCTGATCCTCCTGCACAATTCCAGGCCGTCCATCTCGGGCATTATAACATCCAGCACCAAGAGGTCGTATTTTTCAGCCTCTATTTTATCCAGGGCTTGTTTAGCGCTGCTAACTGAATCGATTTCATACCCCTCGGGCTTGAGAAGTTCAGTTACCGCAATACGGACCATTTCATCGTCATCTACGATTAGAATGCGTTTCGCCATTGTATCACTCCTTCAATCCTGTTTTTTTATATATCTTTATTTGCCGGGATGAACACCTTCACTTCGGTTCCTTTCGCCACTTCACTTTGAATCTCAATCCTTCCACCATGTGATTCAATAATCCCGAAGCACAGGGAAAGGCCCAGACCGGTACCTTTTCCTACCGGTTTGGTGCTGAAAAAGGGTTCAATAATCTTATCCAGGTTATCTCTGGGGATCCCGACGCCTGTGTCTTTGAATGACGCGACTACATAGAGATTTCCATTTTGCTCCAGGAAATTTGAGGATATAGTCAATCTCCTCTCCTCCATTGTGTCCTCCATAGCATCCCTGGCGTTGGATATCAGGTTCAGAAAGACCTGTTCGAGTTGGCTAACGTCTCCCAGGATCTTGGGAAGGTTATCGGAAAGGTGTTTTTCTATGTTAATGTTATGGTTCATGAGTTGCTGTCCTGTCATTATCATCGCGTTTTCAATAGGCTGATTTATATTGATAAGAGTAAATTCCGGTTTTGTCTGCCTGGAAAATTCCCTGAGATGTTCCACGATTTTTTCGATGCGGGCATTGCATCCCTTTATGAGTTCCAATCTTTCCCTTTCGGGGGAGTCCTCGGGAAGATTCTTTAATATGACATGCAGGACTGTTTGCGAAGCCATCAGAGGATTGTTTATCTCATGGGCTACCCCGGCTACCAATTCTCCGATGGCCCTCATCTTGGACGCCTCGATAAGACTGGCCTGGGTCGCCTTTAGTTTGGCTTCCAAGAGTTTTTGCTCGGATATATCCTTAAAGATTCCAGCAGTACCAATAAGCTCGTGGTTATCATCCCTCAGGAGAAAGAGAGAGGTCAGGATCGGCAGGACTTTCCCATCTTTCCTCTTGATTTCTATTTCGTAATTCTCTGCCCTATCCATTTTTCTGAGCACATCCATAATATCCCTTGCCTGTTGAATGCCTCTTACATAGAAACCAGAGATATGGGTCCCCAATAGTTCTTCCCTTTTATACTGGATAGCCTCCTCCATGCCGCGGTTCATATAGGTGATTTTTCCCTTAAGATCGGTAGTTACAATACCATCGACAGAACTCTCCATAATATTTTCCAGAAAATCTTTTGTCTCTCTAAGCTCGCGTTCAAGGATTATCCTTTTGGTAATGTCCCTGACTATCTCAACAAATCCCGTAACGTTATTGGAAGGTCCACGTATCGCGTTTATGGTTGTGTGTGAAGGGAATACGGAGCCGTCTTTTCTTATCCGATGTATCTCCAGGTCAAAGACCCCTTCGTTTATGGTCCTTTCACCAATCTGCTTTTCAAGCCCTCTGGCCCTGTCTTCGGGGGTGTTGGTGATATTGATATTTTGTCTATTAATGACCTCCTCTTTTTTCCATCCGAATACGTTTTCGGCACCTCTGTTAAACTCGATAATCTTGCCTTTAAGGTCAATGGCCATTATGGCGTATTCGGTTGAACTGTCGAGGATACTATTCAGAAATTGAAACAGACCGCGGTATTTTTCCCTTGATACCCTTAACTCCCCGGTCCTTTCTTCCACCATCTTTTCCAGATTTGAAGTGTAATGCTGGATCTGGCCGATTAAACGGTTAAATGAATTTCCGAGGATACCTATTTCATCTGTGCCTGTAACCTTGACCCTCTGGGAAAGGTCGCCGTTCGCCATCTTGGTCGTTACATACGTGAGTTCCCTGATAGGATCTGTCAGAAATTTTGAGAGAATGACTGTCAGGATTATGGCCATAAAAATGCTGATTAGGACTATGATGATGATAGATTTTTCGGTCTTATAAAGGGCGTGATAGATTTCTTGCTCGTAGGTGCCCGCGACTATTATCCAGTCCCATGGCTTGAAATAGATATATTTATTTATCTTCTGTCTCGGTTTGGTCTCTCCCAGCTCGGGATTGATCCATGGGTAGCGGATGGTCCCCGCTTCTCCCTGAGGCAGGCTGAGGGCTATTTCTATCATCTCGCGAATATACTCAAAGCCTGACGAATCCTTGGAATCAATGATATTAGACCCTTCTTTTGCTGGATGGACT
>CAYUYB010000364.1:0-2980 GCA_964449025.1 uncultured Desulfobacteraceae bacterium | reverse complement strand
TAATGTGCAATAAAAATCCGAATAAAATCCAGTTTTCAGGGTAACACTTACTCCCCCTGTTTATGATAAAACAAACTCCATAATCTTAACGGCTTCTTTCCGTTGCTCGATCCTCAATTCTTTGACATTTCCCAATTCATCCAAGATCTTTTTTTTAAGAGCGCCTGCATAATGGTACTGCTTTTTGAGGTCAGCGGCCATGCGTTTTGCCTGTCTAACACAGGTATCTTTGATAAATCGGTGACGTGATAATATAGCATTGCGTAACATGGCCACCAGGTTTTCCACTGTAGTTGTTTCCTTGGCCTTTTCTTGTTCTTCGCGTTCTCTATCAAGCATCCCCTGATAGTAATAACGCTCTCGGCAATAATCCTCGTATTGGGCAGTATCGAGATCATTTTGAATATTATTAAGAATGCCGAAGAAATAAGATAAAGTGCATCGTTGTTGATCTCGCCTTATAGCTTTAAGAAAAGCCTCTTCCGACTTATTGATGGCATTGAGGTCGTAGGTGACAATACATTTTCCTGCCCGTTTTAGGCTACGTTCATCGACCTCCAGACCGTGATTTTGGATGATCCAAGCAAGGCGGCCAAGCTTGGTTTCCTGGTCAGTATCCTCGCTTCTCTGTTTTCGTCCTTTGTATCTCTCTTTGAGGGCTTGCAGTTTCTCTTTTGGCATATGGGTTTTCATCGCCTTTCCAGGGGCAATTCTGTCACCAACTCGAGGTAACCGATTGCGCATGGCGATATAGATAGAAACCACCTTTTCCAGTATCGCTTTGGCCAGATTCCTCGGAGACAATGTTTCAAGATCGATCGTGCCGATCACCCCCTTCATCTCAGAAAAAGCCCCTTCGACAGTGCCATCACCCTTCGGGTTTGCAGGCCCTGCAGGCAAAGCCTCAATATCGTTTAGTGCAAGATAGGCCTTGCTTTCATCAGAAAGATTGGCGCTGCCATAATCTGACACTAACCCTATAGGTGTACCCCATAACTTCTTATGTGTCTCTGCAACTTTAATAAATTCTTCGGAAGTTTCGCTGTCAGAAACACTGAATCCCGTATGGCAATAACTCTCAACATCAACAGCTAACTCCAGATTGAACTTATAGGGAATCTGGTTGATCCATACTGTGAATTCGCTCCCATCAACGCTTACAAGACCATTTGGAATGCCTTGACGAAGGGCCTGATAAAACTTGGGCCGACGTTTTCTCGTTTCTGGCTTGTAAAGACCATTGGCAATCAGGATCTCACCCACCTTTTTGCTGCTAAGCACAATACCCTCTCCCGTTGCCAGTTGCTTAGTAAACGATTTTAGGCGAATCCGACGGCCTTTAGATTTGAGTTCTTTTGCCACTTCTACAATTTGCCTCACCATATCTGGTGTAATCTTACGCCCTTTGCCACGGCCGTCAGGGACAATCAGCGGAACCATCTTCTCGTCAAAAATCCGGTTCCATTCAGAAAGCGTGCTGATCTTAACGACCAGGGCCCATGCTGTTTCCTCAAACGTTCGGTTCTCTTGCCGATGAAATCCTACCGCTTCTTTTTTTTGCAGGAGCTCGTAGTGTTTTTTTTACTGGCTATAAATTCATCAACTCCATGGATCTTCCAGGCAATCTTACGCCCCTCGTTCTCAAATCGGAGATCATCGTAGCGTTTTTCAAGTTCCACATGCTTAGCCTTGACACGATCAATTTCCTGACGAAGATGCCCCACTTCATTCTGTTTAGAGGCAGTTTCCAGCTTGCCAGCCCATTGATAGCCCGTCTTACGTGAAACACCCGCCGCCTCACAAATCGACTTTACATCAGCATCCATGGGAAGGCCTTTGGCCCTTAAAATCTTTTTCCCACAGATTAAAATCCCAACCTCCTCCTGACTCAAATTTTCATTCATGACTGCCTCCAAGTCAAATCAACACGATGTCCCAAAACGTAGAGACTCACCCTCCCTTCAGGCTCCAACACCAAATTCATTAAACTCCGGGATATGTCAACCCCATCATAACCTATTTGCGTTTCAGGATCGATCTTTTTAGAAAGAGACTCGAGAACAGCATCTACCCTACCATGAAAACGGTCTGCAGGCACCAGCAACCCGCCCAGACCCTGATGGGTCCGCTTATAGTTGTGGATCTCAACCCATTGTTTGATGGCTTCTTCAGCATCTTCTACACCCTTAAATTCCTGTCGCCGGATTAATTCTTTTTGTATCTGTTTGTTGGCAGCCTCAATCTTGCCAAGGGTCTGGGGATGGTGCGGACTGGCATGGGTTTGGTGGATACCTTCTACCTCCAAATATCGTTCAAACCGGTTAGCGCCACGCCATGAATAAAACACAAAGCCGCGGTCACTTAAAACTTCCTCCATCTTCCCATACCGGTCTATGGCTTCTTGAAATACCCCAATAACCAGATCAATGGAGGTCTCTGTAGATAGACGAAAGCCAAGAATAAAACGGGAAAAATCATCAAGGAGCAAAAGAAGGTATATCTTCAGCTTATGAATGAAAAACTCCAGGATATCGACTTGAACCAACTCCAGAGGACGACTTGCCTCAAAACGCTGTCTTTCCTCCTTATCACGCTTTTTGCGAATACCCCGGTAACCATTAGACTCCATTACCCTTTGAACTGTCCGGGTTGAGATCGTTATCCCTTGTCTCCTTAATTGATTTCGTACCTGGCTTGGTCCAAATCCCGGATAACGCTCCCAGGTTTCAAGAACTGCCTTTTCCTGTTCTTTGGTGACCTTCTTGATTCCACGGCCACGGGATTTCCTCTGGTATGCTAAGAAGACCTCCTCTCCCAAAACCTTTAACTTGCGCTGCCATTGATATACCGTCGAGTAATGAACCCCAGCTAAATCGGCAGACTTCTTGATCCCAACATCCTTTGCACTTTGCAAGATATCCAGCTTTTGCTTTTGTGTAAAATGGCTCTTCTTTCCCATCACACTTCCTCCTTTCATTTT
>CAYUYB010000363.1:0-2980 GCA_964449025.1 uncultured Desulfobacteraceae bacterium | reverse complement strand
ATGGTCATTACGCAGTGGTCGCAGGATATATTGGGTATGGAAAATGATCTTGTCTGCATGACAATGATTCCTTTTTGATTTCTGACGTTCGAAAGCCCTGAAATCATCTTATCATAAAGGGTTCGAGGATTCCAGGGTCCGAGGGTTCTAGTGAAAATCTCAAAAACAAAAAAAGCCGACCCTTGCCCGCTTGAACCATCGGATCCTTCTAATCTGTCCCCTCATTTTGAACCGTAGAATACAGAACACGAAATGTTGAAACCGGGAACCCGCCCCGAAGGGCTGGGACTGAGCGAGCATAGCGAGCAAAGAATGCTGAAATAGGTTAGTTCAGGGAACGAACCCTACAACCATCATAACCTGTAGGGCCCATTCCCCGAATGGGCCGGGTTTTGCTTCTTTTTTTTGGTTTTTCACTCGACCCCTCGATCTCCGTCACCTCCGGCCAAAAAGATAGCTAATAGCTAAATGGCTGTTCACGGTCCTTTTTAACATTAATGTTTAATCATTCATGGGCATGGGATTCAATAATCATCAATCTTGTAAACCTGGTATCCAGATCCGATGTCTTCACCATAGCATATTCTTCTGTAAATTCTTCCCATAATTGAGACAAAGTATGCTCTAACAAGTCTATATCATTAGAAGACAGGCCTTTTTTGCGGGACACGATGTCCGTGATAAATACCTTGCCCATTCCTCTCATCCTGAAGGGTGGGTTCTTTTGTTTGCGCCGGGCTAGCCAAAGGAATTCTCTTGCTTGATCCAGAGATAACGGCAAAAATCCGGGATCCAGTTTCAGCTGTCCACGGGCCCAGAAGTTGATGAGGAGAGGCTTAAACGTGAGGAGGGGATCTCTGGATAAATCAATCTGCACGGGATAGCTGGATGAGAGATCTTGGAGTAAACCATCCACAAGGATCAGGCGGTGTATAATGTCACGGCATTTCTCCAATTCACCCAGGGATTCGAAATGTCTGTATTCGCCTCCCTCCTTTAGACCATTATAAAAGAGGGGCCTGTTCTCAAGTATCCCTTTGAGTGTTCCTCCCCATTCTTCTCCCCAGAAATAGTGTTGTAAGTCATGTTTCAGAAACCAGGCATCCCTGATCCACTTTTCTGTTTCCCATTTTAACTCCAGGCTTAACCCGAACCCGACACGAAATATGGAGATAAGAGGATTATTCCTCACAAACTGCTCTGAAACCTGTATATTACCTTCAGATAATCTCTCAAGCCCCAGGTTTATATAGCCGGCCGCCTTCCTGCTTATCCTGATCAGGATCTCGATACCCTCCAGCCTGACACCGTCTGCTGAAAGGATCTGATTACACAGACCTGCAAATTCCACACGGAGCCTGTCTAAGGACAGGTTGTCCGCAACAAGGGTAAGGGCTCGTGCGAACAGGTTGTCGGCCGGGGCATGTATAAAAGGCGTTAGGGGGACCGGGATCATCGAATCCTCCTCACCATGGTCATAGAGCTTATACCCCGATCCGTCCTTTTTAAGGAGATCGGCCCTCTGGTGGGAATAGACGGATAGGGCCTCTTCGAAGGGGAGATACCCATCTTCAGCCAACCGATTGCTTCTCAGACGATACATCTCCTCCTCGGTCTCAGCTGCTATTACGCTCGCGACTCCTATAAGCAAGGCCTGATAACGATTATAGTCCTGCTGTGCCATAGTGCGGAGAATATGTACAATCTCCTCCCCATGTTCCTTGTCAAGTGTTCTTACGTAATAGAGTCCGTCAAAGGTAATAAAACCATCCGGCGCCTCGAATTCGTCATCTTGTCTTATTATTACCTGGAGTGCTTTAGAAAGATAGAAGTGGGCCTGGAGGTTTCCGTCTTCGCTCAAAAACCATCTGGACAGGCGCTCTGGATCGGCTTTACATAACCTGTCCATCCAGGTGAAGATCTGGTCCAGATTTACCCTATCTCTACTCCAGAGCTCCATGTCCAGGATATACTGCCATTGCTCAAGAGAGGCGAGCCTCAGCAGGGGAATGGAGTCGTCTTCTCCAATCTTTTTTATCAACCAGAAGAGATCCACCCTGTTCATGCCCCGAACCAGCTGGCCGGGATTATCAAGGTCGAGGATCTTATTAAGGGCCTCACTGCCGGAAAGGGAAAATAGTGGAGCAACCGTTTCCTTGCGAACCGGGATGAGTTTTCCGGAGTTTGATCGATCGCCGCTTTTCGAATTTTCCTGTTCCGACAATATCCGCCCTCCTGAATAATAAAAGAATACGCCTCTCTAATAGTACCTGCTAATTACTGCGTAAATTTTGCATGAACAATCTTGAATGGTTTTTAGAAAGGTTAGCAATGAGCAATTTGCGGCTTTTTACCATACAACCATAAATGCCATTCAGTTGATTATGAGCTACAAGAAAAATATTCAAGATTGTTTACCTTTCGAAAGAGCCGATTTTACCGGATCTACCGCGTTATGAAGCGCTTGCGGTAAAGTGCTACAGCTGCGCGCTTGATGCCTTGTATCTCCGGCAAACTCGACTCTTGCAGAATTCAGGTACTATTTTTTGTTAAAATAGGCAGTGTGTCAAGGATTTAGATTCTCCCCTGATCCACCATCTAGATGTCATCTGCCATTCGACAGCGCCTCATCTATATTTCGTCTTTCGAAGCGCAGCCTTCACCTCTTGAAATGACCAGCCAGGGAGATCCGGAACGAAGAAAAGGGACAGCCCTGCGGTCACAGGCATCCTTTTCAAGACAACATCTATGGCGTTCAGTGGACGTGGCCTCATTTTCAAGGATCTGGCAGACCCTTTCCTTATAGCAACGCCATATTCTGCCAGGGGTCCTGGTGGTGCAAACCCTTGAAAATCAGCCCACCGCGTACTTCGGGTGGGATTCTTTTTGAGATGTCGTCTTGAAAAGAAGGCCCGTGACCTCGGAAAACCCTAAAGATATGTCACCGGAGCGAAGGCATGTCCCTTTTATGAGTGACTAT
>CAYUYB010000362.1:0-3000 GCA_964449025.1 uncultured Desulfobacteraceae bacterium | reverse complement strand
TTGAATTGCACTACCCTGAAATGGACAAGATCGAGATCCTTAAGGCATGTGTGGATATGTTACACAAGGTAGGTATCGCCTCACCCGAAACCAGGCTAAGAGATTATCCTCATATGATCTCCGGCGGCATGCGCCAGAGAGTGATGATCGCGATGGCCCTTATATGCAAACCAGATATCCTGATCGCTGACGAGCCGACAACCGCCCTTGATGTGACTATCCAGGCACAAATCCTTTCCCTGATAGAAGAGCTGCAGAAGGAAACCGGAATGTCCGTGATCTTTATCACCCATGCACTTGGAGTAATCGCCGAGATTTGCGATGATGTCGTTGTCATGTACGCGGGGAGGGTGGCGGAAAAGGCTTCCGTACTTGAGCTTTTCAAAAACCCGCAACACCCATACACCAAGGGTCTGCTCGCATCCATTCCCAGGTTGGAAACCGAAAGGAAAAGTCGACTCAGCGTCATAAAAGGGATGGTCCCTGCCCTTGATGGAATGCCCCAAGGATGCCGCTTTGAAAACCGCTGCCCGGACGCCATGGATATATGCACGACCGCTCCTCCGCCTTTGGTGGAGACAGATAAAGGCCATTTTGTAAGCTGTTATCTGTATAACTAGATAAGATGATATAGGGATGTCCGACTTTATTCTCGAAGTGAATAATCTGAAGATGCACTTCCCCGTGCGTGGAGGCATTCTGCGTCGGCAGATCGGGAAGGTACACGCAGTAGACGGTATCTCTTTCTCCGTAAGGACGGGGAGCACCCTTGGGCTCGTAGGGGAATCAGGGTGCGGAAAGACAACCGCTGGCCGAACCATCCTGCGCCTTTATAAACCTACTGAGGGTGAGGTGCTCTTTGACGGGAAGGACCTGTCACAATTGGGCAAAAGGCCACTGCAAAGTATTCGCAGGCAGATGCAGATGATCTTTCAGGACCCATTTGAATCCCTCAATTCCCGGCATACCGTACGATACATCCTGGAAGAGCCCTTTATTATACATAGGATAGGCACGCCGGAAGAACGTAAAAAAGAAGTGAAAAGGCTTCTCGATACTGTGGGGCTGCCTGAAAGCGCCGGCGATCGCTTTCCCCACGAATTCAGCGGGGGCCAGAGACAGCGGATAGGTATTGCCAGGGCAATCGCCTTGCATCCCAGGATGATCATCTGTGATGAGCCGGTATCCGCTCTTGACGTCTCAATCCAGTCACAGATACTCAATCTTCTTCTGGAACTCCAGGAGGAGATGGGGCTTACCTATATCTTTATCGCCCATGATCTTGCCGTTGTTAAGCATATCTCGGACTTTATAGCCGTAATGTACCTTGGAAAGATCGTAGAGTATACTGACGCGGATTCCCTTTATCAAAATCCCCTGCATCCATACACCAATGCCCTGCTATCCGCGATTCCTGTCCCTGATCCTGCGATTAAGAGGGAGAGACAGATCCTCTCTGGCGAGGTCCCTTCCCCCATTAATCCGCCGGAAGGATGCCGTTTTCACACCCGCTGCCCGATTGCCATAGATCGATGCAGCCGCAATGAACCTCATTTATCAGCGGCACCTGGAACAGAAGGAGATGTCCATCTCGTAGCATGCCACCGGGCAGGCGAGATGCCTTTACTAATTAAAAAAGGATAAATTATATATTATGAAAAAGATAATCGTATTAATACTGGGATGGTTCCTTCTCTTTGAAGTTGTCGTATCCGCTCAAACTCTTAGAAAACATCCTGACGATGAATCCGTGACCCGCTATTTTGTGCTGGAGAACGGTTTAAAGGTGCTGCTGTTGTCCGATCCCGAATTTAATCTTTCTTCAGCGGCGCTGGAAGTTCAGGCCGGCTCCTTGATGGACCCTCAAGACAGGCAGGGCCTAGCCCATTTTCTTGAGCATATGCTCTTTCTGGGGACCCAAAAATACCCGGATGTGGAGGAATTCCCAGGATATTTGGATAGTCATGGGGGCTATGCCAACGCCTATACGGCGGAAGCCCGGACCAACTATCATTTTGAAGTACAGCACGGCGCATTTGAAGGTGCCCTGGACCGTTTTTCCCAGTTTTTTATATGGCCGCTCTTTTCCCCCGAATATATCCAGAGGGAAATAAACGTCGTCCACTCAGAACATCAAAAAAACTTGGAGCAGGATACATGGCGCGAGGTGCAACTCTTCCGCAACTTTTATAAAAAGGATCACCCGGCCAGTCATTTTTCAACCGGAGACCGCGTTACACTTGAAGGCATAACCCAGGAGGAATTCATCCGGTTTTATAACGAATATTATTCGGCTAACCGTATGAGCCTGGTACTTTTGAGCAATAAGAGCCTGGATGAACTGGAAACAATGGCTAGGCGCTTCTTCCTGCCCATAAATAACAATCATACAGACAGGACAAGCTATGATCCGGGATATTTGGATAGAATCCATGGTCTTCGCCTGATAAAACGGGTCCCTCTTAAAGACCTTAGATCATTGACCCTCCATTTCGCCATACCCAGCTTTATCAAGCATTTCAGTGTCAAGCCGGCAAGGCTGGTTGCCTTCTGCATCGGACATGAGGGGGAGGGTTCCCTCTTATCCTTTCTCAAACAACACGGATTAGCCACCGGCTTAAGCGTTGGGGTCGATTATCCGACTCTGGACTATGGCAGGTTCTTAATCGATATACAACTCACCCAAAAGGGCCTGGACCGATACCACGAGGTAATCCAATACTGTTTCAGCTATATCCGTCTCCTTCGGGAAAAGGGGATACCAGCTCACACCTTCAGCGAGATTCAGCGTATGGCTGAACTTGATTTCACCTATGAAAGCAAGGTGGAAGGAGCGGAACGGGCATCTGATCTGGCCAGCAATATGAATCGTTATCCATTTGAAGTGGCAGATTCCGTTGATTATCTATATGATACACTGGATCAGGGCCTTGTGCATTCCGTGGTCGACCAATTTACACCTGATAACATGCTATGCATGCTCACTGCCAAGGGGTTGGA
>CAYUYB010000361.1:0-3003 GCA_964449025.1 uncultured Desulfobacteraceae bacterium | reverse complement strand
AACTTTCATAACTCTATTTCTATATTGTATTTCTTCATCGATATCTCCAACCAATCCTTGTGCCTTTGTATCTGCCAGTATCAGTTCAAATAACGGATACAGCAAATCCTCTCCAAGGTTTCGAATAAATCGTCTTATTCCTTTTTCTGTCTCAGCATGACTAAACATGTGAAATTCTACAAGTGTTGCAACATCTTCTGCAAATTTATATGAAATCGAATGATCTTTCAACCATTTAAGATCAATTTTCCCCGCTGTTTTTTGATGTTTGTAAAACCTTTCACGTCCATTTTCTCCAAGAATTTTATGAGATGGTTCGGCGAGACTTTCTGGAAATCGGAGCTTATGAGCCAATTATTTGCACTGATGATGCATCAGTTGGTGAAAAGGGTCCAGTCACTGATATCCTTGAACGAGATATCGGTGATGGGCGGGTACCATGTACCGATGTCTGCTTTTACGCCTGCGGTCCCCGGGGCATGTTGCAAGCCATCTCTGAAATCTCACAGCGATACTCAGTAGAATGCCAAGTCCTTCTGGAAGAACACATGGCTTGTGGAATAGGAGCGTGCTTATCTTGCTCCTGTGAAATCAAGGGGCCAGAAGGCACGATGCAGAAAAAGCGTGTTTGCAAGGACGGCCCGGTATTTAAGGCTTCAGAAGTTATATGGGAACGCTAAATCTCAGACTAATCAATATGCGTATGGAGACGCCCTTGATTGCGGTGTCTGGCGTCTACGGCTTGGACTACGAGAGACTTATGCCAAGCCGACCTTATATTGGAGCTGTCGTGACGAAGAGCGTCACTCTCAATCCGCGGTTGGGGAACCCGGAACCGCGCATAGTTGAGACTAGGGCAGGGTTATTGAACGCAATCGGCTTACAGAATCCAGGTATTAGAGTATTTATTGACGAAGAACTTCCAAGGTTGCGAATACTAGAGGTTCCGGTAATAGCCAGTGTTGCAGGATCGAGTATCGACGAGTATGTTAAGTGTTCAGCTCTGCTGTCGGAGAGAGATGAAATACACGCTATAGAAATGAATGTCTCGTGCCCAAATGTCGAGCGGGGAGGCATAGAGTTTGGTTGTGATATGAAGGTTCTGGGACCGCTCGTTGCGGCCGTGCGTCCTGTTATCCGCGATAAGGCTCTCATAGTGAAGCTGACTCCCAACGTCACTGACATCGCTTCACTGGCGCAGGCAGCGATTGAGGGGGGTGCGGATGTCATTTCATTGATTAACACTCTCCGTGGTATGGCAATTGACTTAGTGACACAGAAACCCAAGCTCGGCAACCGGGTCGGAGGCCTTTCTGGAATTGGTATCCATCCCGTTGCAGTATATATGGTCCACCAATGTTATACTGCTTGCTGTCGCCGAGCAGGAATCCCCATAATAGGGATAGGGGGTGTTTCGAATCACGAAGGAGCGCTAGAGCTCATCCTAGCCGGAGCGACTTGCGTGGGAATCGGAACGGCAATGTTCCGCCACCACACGGTGTTTGAAGATGTCGCCAAGGGAATACAGGAGTATTTGGAAGGTAAGGGCAAACATTCCGTCACTTCCCTTATCGGGCTATCGGCTACACCTGACCTGGTTGATTTTAAAGGTGTAGCTGATTTTCTGAATGTCAGTGAAACAGTGGCAAAGTCATTGGCAGACCGGGGGATTCTACCTGGCCGTTCGGCTGGAGGCAGATGGGAGGCCAATCCTGACGAACTGGAGAAATGGTACATTAGACTCAGCGGACAAGATTGGGCTAATTTAGTAAGTGATGGCAAGTTGGATCTCATCTGCATCCAATTAGATTTAGGGAATAATGTTAAGGCAGCGAGTCTAATCAAAGTCCTTCAAAAATGGAACAACACGGGAGTCGCAGATCTCCTCGCACAGCGTGTTGAAGTAGGCGGTAAAACTGTGGCTGAGTTGAAACTGCACGAGCCCAAGGAATCGGCCGCTCTATATCGCCAGTTTACTGAAACAGATGATGTAAGATTGTCGGAAAGGCAGAGTGAATTTTCCAAGGCTTTAAACTCAGTCAGGACAGACATATCCCTAACAGCCAAGTGTGGCCTCATGATGGCTGCGGAAATGATATTCATATCGCTGAACCCGAACGGAATGCTACAATTGGAGATTTTACGAGATTTTCGTGAATTGCCTCAGAGGGATAGGGAATTAATTCGTTATTATCTTATATCCTATGGGCAACGTTTGGCACAGGACTTACAGCAAAGCTAACAAATTGGCAAGGGCGAAAAGAAGAGAGCCGAAATTATTCTTTCCTCTTACTCTTTTTTGCGCATAACCAGGAGAAAGGTGTTACATAATCGCATCAGTTGTAAATCTCAACTTCAATAAAAAATGAATGACCTTTCAGTAATATCAAGGGTACGTATAAGAGGTGCTATAATCAGTTTTCGCCACCGAATAATTTTGAATGGGCAATCCGCTTCGTTCACTAAAAGCGTTAAATCTGATTTTGCTGGATACATGCAAGACTTCAATTCGGCCTGCGGTCATTGACAATGGAGAGCGATTAACGGATAAGGGATGGAAATGTAATGACTTTTAAAGAAGAATGGCTGGAAGTATTCCAAGGATTCAAAAAAATATACATATTATTCGATCGTGATCCAAGCGGATTTGAAGGAGCGAAAAAATTGGGACAAAAAATTTTAAACAAATACATAGGAAAAACAGTTTATCAAATTATTCTTCCTGAAATGGAAAATGGAAAAGATGTAACTGATTATTTCATGCTTACAGACGGAAATATAGATCGTTTATTCTCTGATGAATGTTGTCATAAAATAAAACACCGAAACTAATGCCAAAACAAAAGTTATTATAGTAAAAACCATTCCTAACATTTTCATTGTTTTAATCTTACCAAATCCAAATAGGACTCCAACTATGCAAATTAAAGCAATTATTGCAGTGATTAATGCAATTATTGATATATACATTGTGTTATCAAAAACATATTTTGCGTCCATATC
>CAYUYB010000360.1:2067-3012 GCA_964449025.1 uncultured Desulfobacteraceae bacterium | reverse complement strand
GGGAAGTCCATAATGGAGAGGCCACTATGGACTGGATGCTTGAGGAAAAGGAAAGGGGTATTACCATAACTTCCGCGGTAACTTCATGCAGCTGGCTAGGTCACACCATCAATATTATTGACACGCCAGGTCATGTGGATTTTACCATAGAGGTAGAGAGATCTTTGAGGGTTCTTGACGGCGCGATAGGCGTCTTCTGCGCTGTGGGCGGAGTGGAACCGCAGTCGGAAACCGTATGGAAGCAAGCGGACAGGTACAAGGTACCCAAAATAGCCTTTGTCAACAAGATGGACCGTATTGGTGCTGATTTTCTCCGTGTTGTCGATATGATTAAGGATCGCTTACATGCAAAACCCTTGATTCTTCAACTTCCTCTGGGCTCAGAGGATAATTTTACGGGTGTTATCGATCTCCTTAAAATGAAGGCCGTGACGTGGTCGGATGAGACCCTGGGAGCTAAATTCGAGGAGGCACCTATACCATCTGATTTTATGGATGATGCAGTAAAACACAGACAGGCAATCATTGAGACCCTTGCGGATAGGGATGATGGAATAATGGATAAATACCTTGCTGATGGGGAAATCGGTCCGGATGAATTGAAGCAGGCTATAAGAAAAGAGACTATCAGCCTCCAGCTTGTCCCCATACTCTGCGGAGCAGCCCTCCGTAACAAGGGAATGCAACTACTTTTGAACTGTATTACCGATTTCTTGCCCTCCCCTGTCGAAGTGCCCCCCATAATGGGCCATTTCCCCCCGGATAATAAAGAAGAATCAAGAAAGGCGGATGTTAAAGGCCCATTATGTGCCCTTGCATTTAAGGTCATTATGGATCAGGGCAGAAAAATGACCTATGTGCGTCTTTATTCCGGTTCGGTAAAAACGGGTGATACGGTCTATAACCCCGGCAAAAAGACCAAAGAGAAGCTTTCACGTCTTTTAA
>CAYUYB010000360.1:0-2057 GCA_964449025.1 uncultured Desulfobacteraceae bacterium | reverse complement strand
ACAAGAGGGAAAGGATAGAAAAGGCCATGGCCGGCGATATAATTGCCGTCATGGGGTTGAAGATTACTACCACGGGAGACACCCTTTGTGATGAAGCTCATCCTATCCTGCTTGAGCCAATCAGTTTTAATGACCCTGTTATCTCAGTTGCCATCGAGCCTAAAAGGGTCCAAGATCAGGACAGGCTCATGGACGCCCTGGCCAAGATATCTGATGAAGATCCGACCTTCAGATTCAAGATCGATGAAGAAACCGGACAGACCCTCATATCAGGGATGGGAGAGCTCCACCTGGACATAATAATAGGCCGAATAAAAAGGGAATTCTTTGTCGGTACAAGCCAGGGAAAACCACAGGTGGTGTACAGGGAAACCATATCCAAAAAGACTGAACACGAAGAGATCTTCAAGAAAGAGCTTGCAGGGCAATCCCATTACGCAGGCGTTAAGATCTCCGTGTCGCCGAGTCCCAGAGGCACAGGCAACAGCTTTGTTAATCTCTGCGAAGACCCCGGCCTTACCGAAGAGTTTCTCAGAGCAATCAGGGAAGGCGTAGAAGAGGCCTCAGATGGAGGCATTGTCAGGGGCTATCCTGTCATAGATATTGAGACCGCCCTGCTCGAAGTAAAGATAGATGAAGCCTCTTCCGATTTCATGTCCTTTAAGATTGCTTCCGGAATGGCCTTCGGGAAAGCGTGTGAACAGGCCGCTCCTGTGCTCCTGGAACCCATTATGAAGGCGGAGATACTGGTACCAGAGGAGTTCATGGGAGAAGTCATCGGAGACCTCAACTCCAGACAAGGCAAAATCGAACAGATTGCCAACCAAGGTCCCCTTCATATTTTGACAGCTACCATGCCCCTCTCCAAGATGTTCGGTTATTCAACATCCCTTCGTTCCGTTTCCCAGGGCCGAAGCACATTCAACATGCAGTTCAGCCACTACGACAAGGCCTGAGTGAGGGCGGCTTCGCTATGCCCCTGTCGTCTTGCAAAGAATGGACGTGACCGGAGCGCCATGCATTTATCCAGTCATCACACTATTTGGTTCACCTGGTTAATGAGTGCCTAAAGGAGAAAATAATAGCCCATGGGGCTCTCTTTTTCACGGCGAAGAAATTACCAGCATGCCAGTTACGTAAGGTGCCACCCACGCAGGCAGTATACTCATGAATAAGGGTCGAGCGATTCCGGGATTCAAGGGGTCAAGGTAATCATTTAGCTATTAGCTTTCAGGTATTAGTTGTACCTAATGGCTAAAACCTAACCGCTAATAGCTAAATATATCCCGCCCGCCTCGTATTGTTTTATGCAGGGTCATTTTGAACTTATCGACACATCCCATTCACTATTTGACAATAATTTGTAAAATTCTATAATAATATTTTAAAATTCAAGAACCATAACTGAAAGAGGAGGGAATAAGGTGGCTTATTTTAATAAAATCAAAAATACCCTATTTATCTTCTTTGCTCTGCTATTTATTCAAGGCACCGCATTGGCTGTTCCGCCCGATTTCAACGCGGATCGGAGAGTGAATATAAGGTGTCCCGCCACGATCTACGATAACGGGGAATTTCAAACCGACGGTCTAATGAGCACCCTGAAGCGTCTCTACCATGAACTGGATGATAATCTAAAGGCCTCTGCCCCTGAAGGCGAAAAAGGCGAGACACAGACCGGATACGCGTTCAGCAGCGATCCCAATGAGGGCATATTCTTTATCACCCACGCCAAGGCCTCTTTTCCCCCGGGCAGCCTATATAGCCTTTTTCCGACTGAAAGGATCGAGTTTCAGGAGGTCTTTTATATCACTGGAATCGACTGGGACAGGCTTGAACTCCAGATAATGAGGCGAAAGGACAGACAGTCATTCAAAATAAACATACCCGATTTTGAAAAGGCCTTTATCTGGTATAATGCCCTTTTGGACAAAGACAGGGCCTATATACCGGTATACGGCTTCTTAAGCCTGCCTGGTGAAGCTAATGAATTCCCCACCATTTGGGACAGCTGGGAAGCCCACAGGCAGGACACCGCCACTCCCCCTGAAAGCCTT
>CAYUYB010000359.1:0-3027 GCA_964449025.1 uncultured Desulfobacteraceae bacterium | reverse complement strand
CGTTCGGTCTAACATTGTGTGGTCTTATTTTTTACTTGACACGATACTATAGCATTGTCCTGATTTACATCTTACTATCAATATAGGTCTTTTTTAATTCGCGCCTCAATATCTTACCGAGAGCACTTTTAGGAAGTTCATCAATAATATTATATTCTTTAGGGACCTTGAAAGGAGCCAATTTGGTTTTAAGATAAGACTTCAGCTCACCCGTGTTAAGTGTCTTACCGTGTTTCAGTTTTATAAACGCCGTGACACGTTCACCCCATTCCCTGTCCGGTACACCTATTACTGCGCATTCCAGAACTTCAGGGACCGAAAACAGGGCGTTTTCTACCTCATTGGGAGAAACATTCTCTCCACCTGTAATTATAAGATCCTTGAGCCTGTCGACTATGAAAACAAAATCATTATTATCAAGAGCTCCGATATCGCCTGTACGCAACCAGCCTCCTGCCCAGAAGGCAGCATCAGTAGCATCAGGATTATGGAAATATCCCTTCATTGCGTTTCTACCCCTCACACAGATCTCTCCTTCGCTCCCACGATCCAGAATGTTGCCCGACATATCCCTGATCTGGACTTCCACGCCAAAGACAGGCTGACCCACTGATCCGACCAGGTGTTTTTCAGGATAATAATGATTAAATGTAATGGGCATGAACTCGGTCATGCCGTAAGATTCCGCAATTGTAATACCTGTACATTCCTTCCATTCTTCAAGAACTTCCTTAGCCATACTAGCCGCCGCGGAAAAGCAGTAATTAATCCTGCCAAGCTTTTTCTTCAGGTCAGGTATTTCAAGTAGTCTGACATATACTGTAGGCACAGAAAAAAATTTGGTCACTCGGCCTTGTTCAGTGATCCTGAGAATTTGTTCAAGATCCGCGCTGGGTAACAGCTCCAGACAGCCCGCACTGCAAATCGCCGAGTTCATGATGTGCATTTGGCCGAAAATATGATTGAATGGCTGAAAACAAAGAGCATGATCGTTCGGCGAAGAATGCTCATAACACGGAATTGTACTGCTTGACAGCATGATATTCTCATGAGTCAACATGACGCCTTTCGGATTGCCGGTCGTACCTCCCGTATAAAGAATAACTGCCGTGTCATCCCGTTCCATTTGGACGGCCCTAAATGAGCTGCTTCCGCTTTTCATTAGGGATTCGATCGTGAGATCACCATCCTCAAGGCAGATGACCCCCTGGATCACACCGGAATCCTTAACGTGTTCAAGATCAGACAACCTGTTAGGAGTCGTCAAGAGAAACTTTGGCCTCGTATGCCCCAGCAGGGTCGCCAGCTCTGCTGATGTGAGTGCGTTGGGATAGGTAACGGCTATTGCACCAACCTTGATTATACCGAAATAAAAGGTGATCCATTCAGGAGAATTGGGAGCGCAAAGACCTACGAGGTCACCGGGCTTTATTCCTAATTTTATAAGCCCGGTTGCCACACAATTGACATGCTCATTAAGCTGTGAATATGTCAATTCAACGTTCCCACTGCAAAGAGCAGGCTTATTGGGAAAGAACCTTGCTGATGATTCTAAATTAGTTGCGACATTCATTGTATCTCACCCACGCTATGAAATAATGCGAATAATATTAAAATAAATCTGAATACTCAATCCTACAGATTATCTGCCTGGTCGTTGGCGTATTAACAGGCGAGAGTTTTGCCAAGATTAAAGCTTACGCAAAAAAAAATCAAGTGATGATACAAAACAGTTTAACTTTAGGCAAGAGAATTGATGATTAGGCAAATTTCACTCTATTGATGTCTGTTGCTTTATAAGAAACAACATGCTGAAATTATTGTTTTATCTGTATTCATTTAATTCGCTCCATATTATTTACATTGACAATATTTATATGCTATAATACGCGGATAAATTGACGGAGCTTTGCGATCGTGTCGGTTCGATCCCGACCTCGCCACCAATAAAATCCCGTCTTCCATATTAGTCTTTTAACGTGCTGATCCCAAAGATTAGAAACTTCTTTTGTCAAGCAGATAATGAGATTACCTATGATAGAGCTTGACACTTTTAATGGTAAAAGAGGTTAAAGATGCGAAATAGAATAGCTTATAGTATTTCAATAGGGTTTCTTTTATCCCTTTTTTTACTGGTTTCTTCGGCAGGATGGACAGCGGAATCCATCATCATCGGCGTACCCACCTCCCTGGGATATGTTGAGGGAAAAGAAGGAATGAAGTCGGCTCAAATGGCAGTAGAAGAGATTAATAGCAAAGGCGGTGTGGCTGTTGGTCCGTCAAAGATGCTGTTGAAGCTGGAATCATTGGATATCCGCGATGCATCGCCGGGTGTGCCGGTCCCTGAAGCCCTCTTGGGATTGGAAAAGATTATCCTTGAAAAAAAACCCACCGCACTTTTGGTAGGGCCTTTTAGATCTGAGGCGCTTATGGCCAGTATGGATATTATCTCCAAATATAAAATACCCATGCTCGGCACCATTGCTATGTCCCCAGCGTCGGAAGAAAAGATTAAAAAAGAGCCTCAAAAGCACAAATATATTTTCAGGGTTTGCATGAACGCCAATTTTCTTGTTAAATACCTGGCCGGAACCATGGACCTGATCAACAAAGAATTCGGCTTCAACAGGGTATTCATTATGCATCAGGACGTTGCCTGGGCCAGGGCGACCATAGATAGCATAAAAAAAGAATATTTTGATAAAGAGGGCTGGGATATTGTTGAACAGCTGAGCTATCCTACGGGTTCGACTGATTTTTCCTCTGCGCTGATGAAGGCACACGCGAAAAAAGCACAAGTTATTCTTCCTATTTTCGATATGCCCCAGAGCGGCATATTGGTCAAACAGTGGAATTCGATGAAAGTGGCGAGTATTATCGCCGGTTTTATATGCCCCTTAGCTGGCCCAAAGGCATGGAATACCTTTGATCAAAAGATTAGCGGCGCGATAAATTGCAACTATGAAATAGGCAGTGCCATATCATCTGAAAAAATGCCACTTTCGGTCGCCTTTGAAAAAGCCTACC
>CAYUYB010000358.1:0-3031 GCA_964449025.1 uncultured Desulfobacteraceae bacterium | reverse complement strand
ACCCTGATATAATCTGGGTGGGGACTGGCGAGGCCAATATTTTCAGGGCCTCAGTTGCCGGGACAGGGATGTATAAATCCACAGATGCCGGTAAAACTTGGCAGCATATGGGCTTGGCCAAAACTCAGACTATCGGGCGTATCATCATCCATCCAAAAAATCCTGATATCGTTTATGTTGCCTCACCCGGCCATGAATGGACCGATAATGAAGAGCGTGGTGTTTATAAAACCACGGACGGCGGTGAAACGTGGAATAAAGTGTTTTACATCAGTGAACGGATTGGGGCATATGACCTGGTAATGGATCCGCAAGAAAATGAAACCCTTTATGTTTCCATGTGGAACCGCATCCGCAGGCGCTGGAGCGACCCCCAGCCCGGACCAGGGGATGGGATTTTTAAAACCACCGACGGCGGCAAAAACTGGAAGCAGATAACCAATGGTCTTCCTGATCTGAAAAAGACCGGCAGGATTGGTATTGATATAGCGCAAAACAATCCTAAAGTGCTCTACGCTTTTGTTGATAATCATAACCTCGGCCGGATGCCTAAAGAGGGCGAACGGGACGCTTATGGGCGGTTGAAAAAAGGAAGAAAGATCGTTGGAGCAGAAGTCTTTCGTACGGATGATAAAGGAGAAACCTGGCGGAAGGCAAGCCCTTCCAATGAGATGATGGAAGGATTCGGCGGTACTTATGGCTGGGTTTTCGGACAGATAAGAGTCGATCCTAATGATGAGGATACCTTGTATATTATGGGCTTGGCTCTGGTAAAATCCACAGACGGAGGTAAGACCTTTAATCGCCTTTATTATGCCGGTCTCCATGGCGACCACCACGGCCTCTGGATCTGTCCTGAAGATTCCGATTATGTGATAAATGTTAATGACGGCGGTATAAATGTATCTTATGACGGCGGCAAAACCTGGAGGGACTTTCACTCTATCATGAATCTGGTCCAGTTTTACAATGTGGAATATGACATGGAAAAACCCTTTAATGTTTATGGTTCGGTTCAGGACCATGGTACATACCGGGGCAATGTGGCCCACGGCCTTCCCTATCGCAGAGGTGTCCCCCGTGTAAACACCCGCTGGGAAGCAGCCCCGGGCGGTGAGGGAACTCATGTAGCGGTCGATCCGACAAATCCTCATATAATTTATTCATCTTCTTTTTATGGAAAGCTTAACCGGTCCGAGTACAAACCCGGACTGAATGGAAAGTGGATAACAAAAAGTATTGTCCCCAAAGCTAAAGAAGGCGAACCCCCGCTGCGCGGTCAGTGGATGGCTCCTACGATAATCTCTCCGCATAATAATAAAGTCATCTACCATGGATTCCAGTATCTGTTCCGTTCTACAGATAGGGGCGATTCCTGGGAAAAGATTAGCTCTGACCTTTCTTATAATGACCCTGATAAAATTGGAAAACTTCCTTTTGCCATTCCCCATCAATGCCTTACTGCTATTTCAGAATCACCTTTTCAATTTGGATTAATTTATGCCGGAACCGACGACGGCAGAGTCCATGTTACTCAAAATGGAGGCGAGACCTGGGAAGAGATTACCAAGGGCCTCCCCTTTAACAAACAGGTCTCAAGAATTGTTGCTTCCAAATATGATAAAGCCACAGTTTACTTGACTCTTAACGGTCGCAGAGATGATGATTTTGCCGACTATATATATAAATCTACGGATTGCGGTAAGACTTGGGTAGATATTTCCGGTAATATTCCAGGCGGGCCTGTTAATGTCATCCGGGAGGACCCCAAGGATAAGGATATTCTTTATCTAGGAACCGACTTGGGTGTTTATGTGACTCTAAACGGTGGTGAAAAATGGCATGTGCTAGCGAATGGCCTTCCCAACTGTTTTGTCTGGGATCTGATCATTCATCCGCGTGATAATACCATGGTAATAGCCACCAATGGACGCGGTATGTATGTTATTGATGATGTAGCTCCGATTCAGAACTACAGCCATTAAGCAAGCAGAGGGCAGGGAAAGCAGTTATTAGAAAAACAATGTTAGATATGGATTGACACGGATAAGACTAAAACGTTGATTTGTTTTTCCGATTCATCGGCAATACCATTTACTATTTACTTAGTATTATAAGTAGCGACATTTTTTATGAACTATGAATAATGTTACTTGGAGGAATCATGGCTTTTAATCTACGCAACTGTAATTTTTTGAAATTACTGGATTTTACACCCAAAGAAATAAAGTTTCTGCTAGAGCTTTCCCGGGATCTTAAGAAAGCCAAGTATGCAGGAACTGAACAGGCAAGATTAAAGGGGAAAAACATTGCTCTTATTTTCGAAAAAGCATCTACCCGCACCCGCTGTGCCTTTGAAGTGGCGGCCTTAGACCAGGGAGCCCATGTGACTTATCTGGGACCTTCCGGTTCACAGATCGGGTACAAAGAAACCATGAAGGATACTGCCAGAGTTCTGGGCCGCATGTATGATGGGATTGAATACCGGGGTTTCGGGCAGGAGATAGTTGAGGAACTGGGAGCTTATGCTGGTGTTCCGGTGTGGAACGGGCTGACCAATGAATTTCATCCCACTCAGGTACTTGCCGACCTTCTGACTATGATCGAGCATTCTGACAAGCCGCTGAGGGAAGTTAGATTTGCTTACCTGGGTGATGCCAGATACAATATGGGAAATTCGTTGCTTATAGGTGCGGCTAAAATGGGCATGGATTTCCGCTGTGTAGCTCCGGTTGAGGTTCAGCCTGGAAAGGAACTGGTGAAAAAGGCTGAAGAAATCGCTGCCTGTACCGGCGCGAATATCCTTGTAACAGATGAAATAGATGCGGTTAAAGATTGTGATTTTCTCTACTCTGATGTCTGGGTCTCCATGGGAGAACCGGAGTCGGTCTGGGCGGAAAGGATAAAGCTGCTCAAGCCCTATCAGATAAATAAAGATATTGTTGAGGCTACAGGAAATCCAGGTGTGAAGATCATGCACTGCCTGCCGTGTTTCCACAACCGGGAGACCAAGGTAGGGGGAGACATCTAT
>CAYUYB010000357.1:0-3058 GCA_964449025.1 uncultured Desulfobacteraceae bacterium | reverse complement strand
CCGAATGCGGGCTCCAAAGGCCCGTGTCTTACCGCTTGACGACACCCCAAGAGAAGAGCCCTTCACCTCCCCCTTTTACCATAAAGACTTTTCCAAGTTTTCTGGAAACCAGCGCATGTTTCGCGCCTTTTGCCTTTTCGGGAGCTAAAAAGACACCGAAAACGCTGGGTCCGCTGCCCGACATAATGGCACCTTCTGCACCGGCATCCATCAAAAGCTTTTTCAGGGTGTTTATTATCGGAAAGCTGACTGAAGTTACCTTTTCCAGATCATTTTCAAGTATACTGGATATGCTGTAAACACCTTTTTTAATAATATCTAATATATAGGCATATTCATCTGTTGTCAACTCCAATTTAAGATTCCTGTAAGCCCATGAGGTCGACACCTGGATAGGCGGCACGATAATTATATACCATAATTCAGGCCAGTTAGGAATTGGTTCCAGGATGTCCCCAATCCCGGTAGCCAGGGATGGCCTGCAGCTTAGGAAGAAAGGTACGTCAGCGCCGAGGCCTACTGCTAGTTCAAGAATATCTGAATCAGACAAGGGACCGGAGTATATCCTGTTAAGGGCAAGGAGAGTGGCGGCGGCATCGCTGCTGCCACCACCTAGTCCGGCTGCTACAGGGATATTTTTAAAGAGATTTACAGCTATCCCATCCTTAATCCCTGCCCTGGACATAAAGGATCTTGCCGCCTTGTATATGAGGTTATTTTGGTCGGCAGGGACCTCTGAGTCTGCACATTTTATTTCTACCCGGCCCCTACGTAGTGCAGTTAATTCTAGAACATCAAAAAGACCTACAGGAACCATTATAGAGACGAGTTCATGATACTCGTCAGATCTGCGGGCTGTTACCTTTAATCGGATATTTACTTTTGCAGGTGTCTTGATCGTGTAAGTAGAAGTGTTCACTGGATATCTTGATAAAATATTATGCCTTCCCACGCTTATCCTTCACCTTGAATAAAGACGGCGGGGGAGGAGTGGGAAAACGGTTTGTTAGTTGCAGATCTTCAAAACAAGGTAAAGAGTGGTATCTTCACGTTTTATCAGGAAGAGGACGGTGTCTCCCTTCTTATATTGCGCCATCTTCTCCGTGAATTCCTGGAGATTATTTACAGGGTGTCTATCCATCTCAACAATAATATCACCTGGCCTTATGCCCGATTCGTATGCAGGAGAATTGTCTTCAATTTGAACCACTATTAGCCCTTTTTTATCTGTGACCCCATACCGGCCGGCTGTTTCGGGAGATATTTCGTCGACAACCATGCCAATATTCGATCCATTTTCCGGAATTGGCTCTTTTACCTTTTCTTCTCCAAGTCTGTCGACCTTCACCCGAAGAATTATTCTTTTGCCGTTGCGAATCACTTCAACTGGCACGATCCGGTCTACCTCTGTGGATGCTACTATATATGAGAGATCCTCCATTTCGCCTATCTCGTTATTATTGAAAGATATTATGACATCCCCCCTTTCTAACCCGGCCTTTTTACCGGGTCCTTCATCTTCCACATCGGATACAAGAGCGCCTTTTATATCTTGCAGGCCGAGTTTCTCCTTTAGGTTATTGGTGATGTTCTGTATCCTGACTCCAATCCAACCCCTAATCACCTCGCCTTTTTTTAACTGGGGAAGAAGGTCTTTAGCCATATTTATCGGTATGGCGAAACCTATCCCTATACTTCCCCCGTTGTCGGTATAAATAGAGGAATTTATTCCTACCACATCTCCGCTTATGTTCAGGAGGGGCCCTCCGCTATTGCCCACATTGATGGGTGCGTCTGTCTGTATGAAGTTGTCATAGGTCCCTACGTTGAGGCGCCTGTATTTTGCACTGACAATGCCAGCAGTAACAGTATGGTCAAGCCCGTAAGGGTTACCGATAGCGATTACCCACTCTCCCACGTCCAGTTTGTCCGAATCTCCAAGCGTAAGCGGGCAGAGAGGATCGTCGGTTTCTATCTCTATTAGGGCAAGATCCGTTTTAGAATCTCGTCCAATTATGATCCCTTCGAATTCTTCCTTATTGGACAAAGTAACCTTGATTTCTATGGCATTTTCCACCACGTGATTGTTGGTTAGAATAAGGCCCTTCTTATCAATTATGAAGCCTGATCCGAGGCTTGTCTGCCTGGATCCTTCCGGTATCTGGTCTTCGAAGAATTGCTCAAAAAAGTCTTGAATGCCCTCATCCGAACCGAAGGGGTAAAAGGCATTGTCTCTCCTGGCTACTCTGACCGTTCTGATGTTTACAATGGAATCTTTTGTTTGTCTTACCAGTTGTGAAAAAGACGATGGTGCTCCATGTATGCTCGAGATGCTATCCGCGATTGCTGCGGGGGCCTTCCAGGGGAACAGTGGCGGTGGGATCCAAAGGATGGCATATATTATAATCCACACACATAGAGATGATCTGTTATCTATCCGGCCTTTCCCCTTCATTAACTTCCCCATTACTGGCCTTTGGCGGCCTTGACATAGCGCATTCTCAGATCAGCCAGGATATTATCAACGAATTTTTGCTCTTCATCATCCAAGTTCCCCTTGGTCTTCTCCTTCAACATGGCAACAATATCGATTGAGTATTTGGCCATTTGCAGATCCTTTTTCTTTTCGCCGGTCTCTGGATCGGCTATGTCCCCTATGTGCAAAAGGGCCGATGAGCTGAGACTGAATATCAAGGAATTGAAATTGACTTCTGGAATGGGCGGCTTTTTATTGTTGTCTTGCCTTTTGGCGTTTTCCGCCTGTGTTTTCGCGTGGGTCTCAGTTTCTTTCTTTTCCTCTTTTTTCAATTCACCATCATGACCGAAAGACCTACTGTCTTTAATAATAAAACCCCTTTCATCTTCCCCCATGTTCGTTCTCCTCTCATAATTCGATTCTTCTTGCTGAAAAGATATTTTCCAAGCTGCGCAGGCGTCCAAGAATTTCATCGTTAATAACCGTATCTGTGGCTAGGAATACGACATTCTGTTTTTCTTTCTTTTTTTGGCTGACCGCCATGCGCCCGATATTGATTCCATAGTCCCCTATTATGGTGGT
>CAYUYB010000356.1:0-3070 GCA_964449025.1 uncultured Desulfobacteraceae bacterium | reverse complement strand
TCATTATGGAAAGGGCTGTCACGCTTTTACCGCACCCTGATTCGCCTACTATGCCGAGGGTTGAATTTCGCCTGAGGGAAAAACTTACCCCGTCAACCGCCCGCTGCAGGCCTGATTCTGTCTGAAAGGCTGTCACCAGATTTTTTATGTCTAAGATAATCTCGTTATTTACCGCCAAAAATCGCTCCCGGCTCTAATTGATTTTATATGTGTCATCCATTATGGTTACAGGCTCGAAGACTTTTCCGCTTTTCATGGCCTCCAGTGTCTCTTCCTTTATCTTTTCTTCTATCCAGAAATAGCCACCGTATTTACTCTCCCAGGGTTCAAAGGGCTCAAAGAGCGATATTGAAGTCCTGGCCCCCGCAATCTCGGGAAGCTTGACCCACCGCCAGCAAAGACTCCTTGTATAGGGAACCTGATACAAGGGAATCCAGCAACAGATGTCATGGATCTTTTGCTGTATTTTATGGATGAGTTTTATCTGCTCCTCAGTGCTATGTGAATCTCTGTAGGCGTCTATAAGGCGGTCCAGTTCAGGGTCATCAGTATTGGTGATGTTATTTGTTTGTGGCTTGTGCGCATTGTCGGAGTGAAACGACTGCCATGGGGTCGGCCTCAGATTCGGGCTGGAAAAGGCTGTAAAGACTACCTCGTGTTTTTTTTCCATCTCTTTTTTATAGGCCGCGCTGGGGTCAAGCAACTCCAGGCGTAGTTCAATGCCTGCTTTCTTTGCCTCTTCCTTTAAAACTACCAGTCTGGGGGTATGCTCGGCGACGCCATAGGTCACTGATACCGAATATCTCCGGCCGTGTCTTTCCCATATGCCGTCAGGCCCTCTTTGCCACCCGGATTGTTCCATGTATTCTTCAACCTTGTCTATTTCGAATTCCCTTGCCCTGATATCTTTATTGGTCCAATCCCCGTATCCTGTATCGATATTATGGAGCCGTTCGTAATCACCCCTGAGGACCTGATTGTTGAGCTTCTCAAAGTTGATGGCGTGAGCAAGTGCGTAGCGAAGATTTATGTCCTTGAAGATCTCTTTGTCGAGGTTCAGATACAGGCCTGTGGTAGGTTGTCTTACATCATTATAGAACCATATTTTGTGAACGTATCCCTTCTGAAATATATCACCCGTGGCTTTTACATGCCATATATCGGGTCTTGTAGCGTCGAACACGTCAATATCCCCTTTCTTGAAATGTTCGAACATCACATTTGTATCTCTTATAACGGTGTATCTTATCTCATCCACATTATATCTGTACTTGTAATATCGGAGATCTTTGGCCCACCAGTCCTTCTTTCTTTTGAAAATGAGATACTTCCCTTTTTCGAACTCGCTTAGGATATAGGGCCCTGTATTGGGTTCGATTACCCAGTTGTATCTATTAACGAAATTTTCGGATATTCCCTTGTAAAAATGCTTGGGCCTTGGTTGCATCTCCAGATGAAACCACAGGTCAGGATAGGGCTCCGGGGAAGATATGGAAAAGGTTTGGTCATCATATTTGATAATTTTGCCAAAATGTTTTGTAAAGTTATCATTGTGCCAGGGGTCTTTAATGTGTTTTGAACGCATTAATTCCAGTGCGAATATGAAGTCATCCGCTGTAACAGGCAATCCATCGGACCATCTCGCGTTTTCATGGAGTCTGAAATACATGGTTTTGCCGTCTTGGTCATAGGCCCAGTGACTGGCTAGGACCGGTATCAGTCGCTGAGTATTCGGGTGCAGGCCTACCAGGAGCATCATGTTATCACTGAAAAGCGATCTGGTGGCGGTATTGGCATCAGGCCCCACGGTTCTGAACGTGAGAGGGAAGCTCTGGAGGGCGACATTGAGAGTCTCGCCCTTCTTGGCCTGGGGAGAGCCCGTGATAGGGTCAACATTGTTTGTAACCCATTCAATGCCGTCCGGCAGTTCGTGGTAGCTGTAATCGAGTTTAAGGGGTTCCAGCTTCTCTTCAGGCAGGGATATATCTTTTTTATCTCTGCCGCAACCGCCAAAAAAGATTGCGCAAAGCAAAATTATGCAAAAAAAATACGGAAATCTTCGTTTCATAATATCTTTCCTCTCGCTTTATTCTGATTGAGTCCTTATGTTTTCAATACCAATAAATAATTTCAAATAATATCCTATGATTCTTGATACCCCGGCGAAGGGTATTACCAACACAGGTATTATATCCCTGTTATTCGTATGTGGTATGCATTTTGGGGTCAAACGCCTCCCGTATGGACTCGCCTATGAATGTTACCATGGTTAGAACGGCAACAAGAGCCGTAATGACGGAAGCGCCTATCCATGCCGCATTAATGGTGTATTCTGAAGCTTCGCTTAACAGCTGCCCCCAACTGGGAGTTGGAGGCGGGAGACCAAAGCCCAGGTAATCCAGGGCTGTTAGAGCGGTTATGGCCCCGGCAATCGAAAAGGGGATAAAGGTGACGATAAGAGATATGGTATTTGGGATAATATGCCTGAAGATAATCCTGCTGTTTGAGGCGCCCAGTGCCTTAGCAGCCAAGACATATTCCCTTGATTTTTCCTTATATGTGGCTGTTCGCATATACCAGGTTATCCCTATCCAACCGAAAAAGATCATAATGCCTAGAAGCGAAAAAAAATTCGGTATGACGATGGAAGAGATAATAATGATAGCATAGAGATAGGGGATATTCGTCCATATCTCTATTATTCTCTGAAAAAAGAGATCAAATCCTCCTCCCAGATATCCCATCAGGCAGCCTATTGCCACGCCTATCAAATAGTTGGCAACAAGCAGAAAAAGAGAGAAAAAGATGGCGATCCTGAAACCGTACAGAAGCCTGGCAACGATATCCCGACCCGTTTTATCCGTCCCCAGATAATGTTTATCCTTCAGGGAAGGAGGAAAAGGAGGGAAGGTATTCTCCTTCAGATCGTTTTCATAGGCGTTGTAAGGAACTATGGGTAGTAGCACGAAATTCTTTTTATCCTCGGCCGAGTTTAGAATCTTCGCAAGATCTCTATAGTTTGTCTCATATTCGTAATCCAGGCCGAAGGTCGATCCGGGTATAATATCAC
>CAYUYB010000355.1:0-3072 GCA_964449025.1 uncultured Desulfobacteraceae bacterium | reverse complement strand
ATTGACGCGGGGTGGAGCAGTCAGGTAGCTCGTCGGGCTCATAACCCGAAGGTCGCTAGTTCGAATCTAGCCCCCGCTACCAATAATATCAAGAGGTTAGCCAACATTGGCTGCCTCTTTTCTATTTTCCGGTAGCTCAGGGTGCGGATAGGGCTAAGCCTTGTCACTATAATTAGTGAGTATTTTATAAAGGGATAAGGGAGATGAAACCATAAACATTAAATAGGCGGTCGTGGAATTTGTTGTTGGTAATAAAGAATTAACATATAATTTTGGCATCGAAGGGTTAAAAATACCCAAATTGAATCCATAGACATGGGATTCTTTTACTTATTGTGATTTTAATGGCAAAAAAAACTTATTGACTAAAAATTGACTGAAATATGATACCAGGACTAGCAGACCGAAATCTCTTCCATACGCTGTTTTAAATTATCCTTTTACTTTTAACTGGATAGCTTATGTTTAGGACACGGGGGGTCAAACTCTACGAAGATCTTATATCATTTATTCATAAAGGCACTGAAGTCATCGCCAAGGGCGGTAAATTATCTTTATCCCAAGCTTTTGACGCTGCAAATTATATGATTGAAGACTTCAAGCACTGCTGTGAACTAATGGATGCTGCCATAAACTTTTATGATCCTAAGGATTTGTGTGAATCCCATGCCGTCAATGTCGCTGTTTTTTCTTTAAAAATGGCAACCGACATGAACCTATCCGAGGAAGATACTCAAATTACTTTAGTATCAGCGCTGCTTCATGATATTGGCTTTGGTAAAATAACTAAAGACATCCAACGCTATGAAGCTGTCGTGGATGAAAACTTATTGTCTGAAGAGAGCCTCGCTTTAGTGAGAATGCATCCACAATACGGCTACGAAGGAATTTTATGTGAAAATGACAGAGAGAAACGAATAGCGGAAATTATCTTACAACACCATGAGAGGGCGGATGGCTCAGGCTATCCACACCATCTTAAGGAGTCCCAACAAGGGCTTTCAGCAAGGATCATTTCCATTACAGATACCTACGAAGCCCTTATCCATCCGCGGCCATTCCGAGACGCGCTGGTGCCACCCAAAGGTATAGAAGCGCTCGTAAAACAAAAAGGGACGGCTTTCTCTTCTAATATGATAAAGGCATTAATTAATTCATTTTCTCTTTATCCGGTAGGACAATTCGTTCGACTCAACAACGGTACGATTGGAAAGGTTATTAAGACATATAAGGAAAATCCCGTACAGCCTGACGTGGAAATATATTTTGATCATTCAGGAAAAAGATTAAAATCACCAAGAATACAAAGACTCATTGAAGACCCGATTATTTTGGTGGATCAATGCCTTCCTGGTTTTAAGGAAAAAGGCCATGGGCGGTAACCACGTCCCTGATGATTTGACGGCAATTGATCTCTTACCATTTTACAACGCATTAAATATCGCCCCCCGATATCATTATAACTATTAGAGATCACTGTATCCCGGATTAGTATCATAGCCCGAAGGTCGCCAGTTCGAATCTTGCCACCGCCACCAAAATAACATGAAACAATCGCGGAGCTTACATCTTTTCAGGTGTAGGTTTTTTTATGTTTCGTCCGGTTAATAGGTAAGCTACTTAATAATATCTGCATATTTATAGCTCTTAGCCATCAGTTATTGGTCATCGGTCAAATGGTTAGACGGTCGAATAGTCGGATATTTAGATGGTAAAATCGTTATGGCCCTATTTAATAAATCAACCATTCAACTGTTTAAGTATTACCCACCCGATATGTCCTTCGCGCTGTCTTTCCCCCTGGAACCCACATTTACTTTTTTACGTATTCATTGAGCGGATGAACCATGTAAATCAGTTTAGCAGGATGGGTCTCGCTTAAATCGCTTGACTCTTGATGTATCAAAAGCTTATAAATATAGATATTCTAAATAATCGGATAAACCTTATCATTGCAGGGATCTATGTATCGATGTCATTATTGACCCTTCTTTTTAAGATATAGATGTGCGGATTTTTTGAGAAGAGCCGCAAAAGGAGATCAGCTACATGGAAGAACGTAAAGATATTTATAAAACAGACTATAAAAGTATTACCATCCGGACTATCGATGGCTCTAGTTTGTCAGGGAAAGTAAATATAGGGATCAAAGACAGGGTTTCGGACCTGTTTACAAAATCAGAGAACCCTTTTATAGTTTTGTCGGACGCGGTACATAAAGACGGTTCTGCAGAGGTGATCATCGTTAACAAAAACCATATCGTGTGGGCTGAGCCATCGGAAGACTAAAATAGCAGGCCCCATTTCTAAAGGCTATCTGACATTGGACAGTTAAAAGGATGTTTGATTATTGGTAAGGGATGTTCTATAAAGAAGTCGGATGTTCATGTCCGTAAACCATATGCTTGGAGGTCAGAGGACAGGCCCATGAACAAAATAAATAGGAATTCGGTACTCATTATTCTGTTAGCAGGGCTGTTATTCACGGGTATGCCTAAGGGAGAGAGTTGTGCTCAGGAGTTAACACATATCCTGAGCATAGAGGCCTATGATATGCTTAACACTCTTCCAGATACCTATTTGATTGATGTAAGGACAAGACCGGAATACCAGTATGTGGGTCATCCCAGCAATGCCTATCTTTTCCCCTATATGTTTTGGACCGGGACATTTGTGAAAAGTGATAAAACAAACCAGTATCAACTGAGCCAGAAGAATAAAGATTTTATATCGGAAGTAAGCAAGGTCTTTAAAAAGACGGACAATCTCTTGATTATTTGCCGGGATGGTGAAAGAAGTGCTCTTGCCGCCAAGGATCTAGTGGATAGCGGATTTAAGAAGATCTTTAACGTCATGGATGGCTTTGAAGGACCCGAGTTTCCGGCATTTGAAGAGGAAAATAAAGATAAATTTTATAGACAGCTTGCAAAGAGAAACAAGGTCTATGGTTATCAACACCGACGTTATTATGGATGGCAGTGGTGGGGTCTTCCATGGACCTATGAGCTAGACACTAAATACATCTACCCCCCTGATCTCACAGAACCTAAATAAGAATATTTTATAAGAATT
>CAYUYB010000354.1:0-3073 GCA_964449025.1 uncultured Desulfobacteraceae bacterium | reverse complement strand
AGAAATTGACGTCAATGGTAATAGAAGAGGGAGGGAAGGCGTCTTACAAGGCTATTACCCTGGGAGAGGAGACGCTGCCGAAATTTACCATATACAGGCCTAAAAACCTGGATGATTTCGGTCCCGAACATAAACTCCCCATCCTTCTGTGGGGGAACGGCGCCTGCGCGGATTCGTCGGCAATGCACAAGTTATTTTTAAATGAGATCGCATCCCATGGCTTCATAGTATTTGCGGTAGGTCCCTTTTCATCCCTTCACAAGGAGCCGGATATGAAGTCAATGCGGATGGGTTCAGATAATATCAGCCTGCTTGAGGCCCTTGACTGGTCTATAGCGGAAAACAGCAGAAAGTCGAGCGCGTACTTTGCCAAATTGGACACGGACAAGGTCGCGGCCATGGGGATGTCATGCGGCGGTCTGCAGGCACTGGAGGTGTCACCTGACCCGCGTATTGACACCTCGGTCATCTGCAACAGCGGCGTTTTGAATGGCCCGCCTCCTGAGGGATTTAAGATGCCCGTTGTATCCAAAGATGCCCTCAAGCAATTACACGCGCCCATAATCTATATTATCGGCGGGCAAAAGGATATTGCCTACCCCAACGCAATGGATGATTTCAGCCGCATAGAAAAGGTGCCTGTTGTCATGATAAACCGGGATGTGGGGCATGGCGGCACCTACGCGCAACCCCATGGAGGGGCGTTTTCAGATGCCGCAATTGCCTGGTTAAAGTGGCAGCTCTATGATGATGCCGAGGCAGCATTAATGTTCAGGGGAGAAGACTGCGGTTTTTGTAGGGATCCCGAATGGAAAGTCGAGACAAAGAATATTAAGTAGCTTTCAGCCTTCAACGATCAGCAGTCAGCAAGATCGCTATTAATAAATTTTTAAGCATGGCCGGACCTTTTCCTGAAATGGGTAAGAGGGGAAGGACTGATTTAAAGAAGAAAACAGGATAAAAAATGCCGGATGCCGTCTTTATTTGCGCAGCGGCAATTATTATTGTGATTCTGCTGGGCTACTTTACCAAGACCAATATCGGCCTCTGGGCCATTGCTGCTTCCTATATTCTGGGTGTTTCGGTGCTTGAAATAAAGCCCATAGACATTATTACTCTTTGGCCCATCAAGATTTTCATGATGCTTTTTTCAGTGACCTTCTTTTACGGGTATTCCGTCCTAAACGGTTCCCTGGAGAAACTTTCGTTAAAGATCGTTTACGCTTCAAGAAAAAAACCATGGTTCATTGCAATCGCTCTTTTTGCTACAGCAATCCTGATATCCGGTATTGGCGCCGGAGACGGCGCGACTGTCATGCTTATCCCCATTGCCATATCCATAGCAAATATAACCGGTATGAATTATCTCCTCGCAGCGGTTTCGGTTGTCTCGGGGATAAGTATTGGTGGATTTTCACCCATCAGCACGATCGGCATTTTTATCAGGGAACTGGCTGATCAGGTAGGCGGCTACGATCCGGACGTCGTCAATACATACGGTAACCTGGCTATGTTTCAGGCTACACTGCTGTTTTTTCTGGTATTCATCCTTTCATACATTCTTTTTAAAGGATACAAGGTAAATGCCCCCGTTCTGGAAAAACCGGGGCCCTTCAGCGTTAATCAACTCAAAACGCTTATAGTCATCAGCGTTTTTATCTTTGTTCTTCTTGCAACCCCTCTTTTTTACGCATTATTCCCAAGCATAACATTTTTTGGTCGACTAAATAACAACATATATTTGACGTTTATTGCATTTATCGCTTCGGTCCTGGCCAGACTGTTAAATTTGGGAGATGAAAAAGAAGTGTTTGCAAGGGTGCCATGGCATGCCCTCACAACGATTTGCGGAATGGGAATGCTGATTGCAGTAACAGGAAAGACCGGGTTTATTGAAATGATGTCCAATTACCTCTCTAACAGCAGTATATCCGGAGTGCTGGTACAGGTTTTGCTCTCAGTTTTTTCCGGAATTATGAGCCTGTTTGTGAGCGGATTTGTAGTTAATACCACCTTCTTTGCCCTCGTCCCAGGGCTGGCGGCCGGATTGACATTTTCCCCCGGTCCGTTCTTCGCGGCCATAGCAGTGGGCGCAATCGCCACTTCTGTGTCTCCATTTTCCGGTAGCGGCGGGCTTGTAGTGGCCTGCGTTGATAATGAAGAAAAACGCGCAAAGATTTTTAACAGCCTTTTGATCTGGCCCTTTGTAAATTTGTTTATTTATATAGGCATCATTTTAATGGGAGTATAAAAAAATGAATAGGATAGAACGTCTCAGAAAAGGCATTGATGTTGACAGGTACCCCCTCTGTATTGAAAAAGCAAGGCTTCTGACCGAGTCCTTTAAGAGTACGGAAAATGAACCGATGATCCTGAGAAGGGCAAAGGCCCTCGCCCATGTCCTGGATAACATAACTGTATTCATAGAGGATGATCAGTTGATTGCGGGCAATGCGGCCAGCAAACCAATGGGCCTGGAGTTCGATTTTTATGCAGGTCTCTGGTCTGAGGAAGAAATCGAAGGGCTCAGAGAGGCAGGCTATGCCATATCTGATGATGATGAAAAGGAACTGCTCAGCCTTAGGGAGTACTGGACTGCCTTTGATCCTATTAGCCTGATTGGCCGCGAGCTGGATGACCGTCTCTGGCCTTTTACCCGGTCAGGCATGATACTTCCCCCATGGAAAGATAAACAGTCTGGCCCAGGTGGCGGATATGCTGAAAGCGGAATGGGGCTTGGACCCGGATTTTTCATTCTAACCCCTGATTTTGAAAAGGTCCTCAGCATCGGCTTGAGAGGCATTATAGAGGAAGCGGAGATTGAGCTTAGCAGGCTGGAAGAAATCCATTCAGGCATCCAGGGAAAAATAGACTTTTTAAAATCCGTGATTATCGGCCAGCGTGCTGTGATTCGCTTTGCCGGACGCCTTTCAGAACTGGCAGAAAGGATGGCGCTGTCAGAGACAGACCCGGGGCGTAAAAATGAACTGAATCAAATCGCTGCCATATGTCGGCATGTGCCTGAATACCCTGCCCGGACCTTTTACGAGGCCCTGCAGTGTTTCTGGTTTGT
>CAYUYB010000353.1:0-3077 GCA_964449025.1 uncultured Desulfobacteraceae bacterium | reverse complement strand
CTATTTAATTTATGTATCTTGGCGGCGGTGCTCATCTCACCGAATAGATCCAGGTCATTATTTGAGGCCGGTCCGTCGGTCCCCAGTCCCACTGTTATGCCCCTCAAAAGCATTTTAGGCACCGGTGCTATGCCTGATGCCAGCTTCATATTACTTTCCGGATTATGTATGACTCTGACCCCCTTTTCGGCCAGTATACTAATATCATCCTCGTTTAACTGCACACAGTGGGCGGCGATAAGATGGGGCCCCAATATATCAAGGGAAAGCAGGTGTTGCACAGGGCTTCTTCCGTATTTCTTCCGTATCTGAATTGATTCACTTTGTGTTTCCGCCAGGTGGGTGATCAACGGCGCCTGGTATTCTAACGCCAGATTATTGGCTGCGCGGAGGAGATCGGGGCTGCATGTAAACAGGGCATGAGGTTCGACGGCAACAGAAACCAGGGGGTCGTTCTGCCATTTTTTTATAAGGTCTTCGGTATATCTGATACCGTTCGCCACAGGGCCGTAATTCGGGGAATCAAAATCATAGAGCACCTCGCCCACAACACATCTCATACCCGCTGCCTTGGCGGCTCGCGCCGTTTCCGCTTCAAAGATATACATGTCTGAAAAGGTAGTTGTGCCTGATAAAATCATCTCGGCGCATGCCAGGAGGGTCCCAACGTAAACAAAATCAGCATTCGTTTTACTCTCCAATGGGAAGATATAGTTATTAAGCCACTCCATTAAAGGAAGATCATCCGCAATTCCACGGTAAAGGGTCATTGCCGCGTGTGTATGACCGTTTATCAAACCGGGCATAATAATCCCTCCATTTGCGTCTATGACCTTTTTGGCATGGAATCCGTTTTTATCTCCTTTGCCTATATAGGTAATCGTGTCGGCGGTTATACCAAGAATACCGTTTTCAAATACAGTATTCCTTGAATTCATAGTCAACACGGTGCCGTTTCTGATTAATAGATCGAAAGAGGGCATAAGAACTCCTTATTCATGCAGTTCTGCGATTATGGATTCCCATAGCGCGGAAAGGGTTGGGCCGGCAAGATTGGCGGTGGCAATGATATCCTCAATGGAGACCTTCTTTATTGTTTCCGGAAGATTAATATTTGTAATTACCACGATAACCATAATCTTTAAACCACAGTGGGCACCTGCTATGACCTCCGATACCGTTGACATCCCTACTGCGTCAGCACCTATCATCCTTAAAAATCTTGTCTCAGCGGGTGTTTCAAGACTAGGTCCCGTAATGCCCACATATACTCCGTCATTAAGGGGTATCTTCTTATCTCGCGCCTTTTTCCTCGCAATATCTATGAGGTCAGGGTCATAGGCCCTTGACATGTCTGGAAATCGGGGGCCGAAGACCTCCATATTGGGACCTATCAAAGGGTTCGTGCCTGTCATATTGATATGATCGGTAACAACCATGAGGCCACCGGTCTTGAAACCGGAGTTGAGGCCTCCCGCTGCGCTGGATATAAATAGATACTTTATACCGAGCCTTGCCATCACCCTTATGGGGAATGTGATTTCATGTGGCGTATAGCCTTCATATAGATGGAAACGTCCTTCCATGGCAATGACTCTCTTACCGGAGATCTTCCCTAGGACAAGGGTCCCTTTGTGTCCCTGTACCGTGGATGTGGGGAAATTAGGTATCTGTTTGTAGGGAATACGAAAATCAATGTCCATCTTCTCTGTCAGGTCCCCCAGCCCTGTTCCGGTGATCATACCTATTCGTGGTGAAACCGGAATCCTTGAGGCCAAGAAATCCGCGGCATTATTAATATCCGTTAACATAGATGTCACCCATCCCTCTATCTGGACCTATGTGGATCAAGCAGGCCCTTATTATTTACGATGCCTATAATTTCTTCTTCCAGATTCTCTAATCTGCAAATATGTCAATTTCTATATAATGTCAATATCTTAAAGGTAAAATAAGCCCGAGATCGAATGGAATTGCCGTCCGGGGTTGACAGATTCGAAAAAATGTGTATAATAAAAAGACAAAATTGGATTAAAGGAGGCTTAAAGTGGATTTAGATTCACTGATAAAGACTTCCGCTAGCTCATTTGCCAGCGGAATTTTTTCTATGGTCGTCATACTGTCTTTAATTGGACTGCCCGGGCAGGGGATCCACCATTATGGAGATCTGGTAGTAAAAGGTCCCCAACCTTACGTAAAAAGCGTAACTCATATAATTTCACAAAATATACCTTCCAACTTCAAGACAAACAAGAAAGAAAAGGTTTTTCACGCTATTATCCTGAAGGCGGCAAGAGATCATAGCGTTGACCCGGCCCTGATAAAGGCTATAATCATGGCTGAATCAGGTTACGACCCCACGGCTGTATCCAGAAAAGGCGCCATAGGTTTAATGCAAATTATGCCCGCTACTGCTGATGAACTTGGTGTGGAGGACCTGTTCAATCCTGTCCATAATGTGAACGCCGGTGTAAGGTATTTTAAAAGATTATTGAACCAGTTTGAAGGAGATATTGAACTGGCACTTGCAGCTTATAACGTAGGCAGTAGAAAGGTCAGGGAATACCAAGGAATACCACCTTTTAAGGCCACAATAAATTATATTAATAAGGTATTTAAATACTATCATTATTATCAGGGTAGCATCATTTAGAGATTTCGCTTAAAGATTAACAGATCCCTAAGACTACCGACACATGACAACCGGGCTGATCCCTCTCATGAGAGAAAGGCCCTGTCCCGCCGACCTTATATGTGACACAGCCTTTTCTCCTTGACCTGTCCGCCCCGGCTTAATATATAGGGAGAAGCATAGTCAGCTGGAGCTATGGAGACACCAAAATACCATAGGTAAAAGGTTTTTAGTATTATGGCCTTTTTAATTAATGATCTTTTAACGCCTGAGGCCTTTCCTGAGAAGACCGAAAAGGTTTCTCTTGTTGAGACCCATATCTCCTGGGTCCTTTTGACAGATAATTTTGCCTATAAAGTCAAGAAGAGCGTTAACCTCGGTTTCTTAGATTTTTCCACGCTTTTGAAGCGAAGGTACTATTGCGATCAAGAGATCAGCCTGAACA
>CAYUYB010000352.1:0-3080 GCA_964449025.1 uncultured Desulfobacteraceae bacterium | reverse complement strand
CGGGAATTGGAGGCCTTTGCCCAATTCGGAAGCGATCTGGATAAGGCGACACAGCGACAGCTAAAGAGGGGACGACGCCTGGTCGAGGTGCTTAAACAGCCCCAATATCAACCCATGCCCGCTGAGAAGGAAGTAATGATCCTCTTTGCAGCAGCCAACGGGTATCTCGATGAGTGGCCTGAAAACTCTGTGGCTGAATATGAGAGCCAGATGCTTGAAGATATGGAGGCCAAGCACACGGATCTTTTAAAAGAAATCAAAGAAAATGGTGTCATCAGCGATGATCTGGAAAAGAAATTAAAGAATGTCCTCGATGATTTTAAGTCGGTATTCCAGCCTTCCGCTTGATTGTATACTGTTCAATAGTCACATTGATTCATAATCAAGTTATTAATAACTTTATATGATTTAACATCTTGGCTGCTCAAATACTTAGACTGGCGTTACCTGGACAGGGAAAATATACATGGCAACACTGAGAGATATACTAAGAAAGATAGGTGCCGTAAAAAAAACACAGCAGATAACCCGGGCTATGAATATGGTGGCAGCTTCGAAGTTGAGAAGTACGCAAACCAGAATGCAAAATTTTACTCCCTACGCCGCCAAATTCCATGATTTACTGGGTCACCTTTCGGGTCGCATCGATCCTGGGGCCCATTCTTTAATGATAGAAAGAGATAATATCTACAAGGTTGAATTACTTCATTTTACAGCCGACAAGGGCCTTTGCGGAAGCTTTAATAATAACAGTATTTCTTGGGCTAAAAGATGGATCGACGAACAAAAAAAGAAAGGTAGAGAATATGGTTTGACCCTCGTCGGAAAAAAGGGAAAAGATTACTTCAAGAAAAGGGGCTTTAATATAATTAACAGCTACATACAGATTTATGAAGAGGTGGACATATCCTTTATCAATCACATGACTGAGGATTTTATAAGAAGATATATGTATGGAGAGATGGATGAACTTTACGTAATCTACACTACTTTTATCAGTATGATGCAACAGGAACCAACCCTCCTCAAGCTGATTCCTGTGGAACCCCTGCAGAACAACGGAAATAATATCGAAAAGCAGACGTCGGAATATCTTTGTGAACCCGGCGCAGAAGATCTCCTTATACAGCTTCTGCCCAAACATATTGGTGTCCAGATACTAAATGCCTTTCTGCAAAATCAAGTAAGTGAGAATGCCGCCAGGATGGCCGCGATGGATAATGCTACCAAGAACTGCAAAGAAATAGTCAACGATCTCACATTGATCTATAATAAGGCTCGACAGGCAGCCATCACGGCCGAGCTTATGGATATTGTTAGTGGTGCCGAGGCTATTAAAAAGGCCTAAATGTCTTAATAAGAAGGAGGTCGCGCTTAGATTATGAATGAGGGTAAGATAATACAGGTCATGGGGCCCGTTGTGGACGTCGAGTTTCCAGAAGGAGCCTTACCGGAGATATTAACGGCCTTGCATATAACAAACCATGCCATTGATGATACCGAAGACAATCTGGTTGTTGAGGTAGCCCAACATTTAGGTGATAATGTGGTTCGTTGTATAGCAATGGATATCACGGATGGCCTTGTTAGGGGCACTAAAGCTAAAAATACCGGGAAACCGATTCTCATGCCTGCGGGAGACCCCATACTAGGACGCGTGCTAAACGTGGTAGGTAAACCTGTCGATGGCAAAGGCCCGGTTGAGGCCACTGAATATCTTCCCATTCACAGACACTCCCCCTCTTTTACGGAACAGGATACCTCGGTGAACGTCTTAGAAACAGGTATCAAGGTTATCGATCTACTTATCCCTTTCCCTAGGGGCGGCAAGATGGGGATGTTTGGAGGAGCTGGCGTAGGCAAGACCGTGGTCATGATGGAGATGATCCATAATATCGCCATGGAGCACGGAGGGATCAGCGTTTTTGCCGGTGTAGGAGAAAGGACGAGGGAAGGAAATGATCTATATCTGGAGATGAAAAAATCCGGTGTTCTGGAAAAAGCAGCCCTGATATATGGCCAAATGACCGAGCCTCCGGGCGCTCGAGCCAGGGTGGCCTTGTCAGCTCTTACTGCAGCGGAATATTATCGTGACGAAAAAGGCCAGGACGTCCTTCTCTTTATCGATAATATATTTCGCTTTATCCAGGCTGGTTCAGAAGTGTCGGCACTTCTCGGCAGGATCCCTTCGGCGGTAGGGTATCAACCTACCCTGGGGACCGACCTCGGAGAGCTTCAGGAAAGGATTACCTCGACTATAAAGGGTTCCATTACATCCGTACAATGTGTGTATGTCCCGGCGGATGACCTTACAGACCCCGCACCCGCAACAACATTTGCACATCTTGATGGTACGGTCGTTCTTTCGAGGCCTATTTCCGAATTGGGCATCTATCCGGCGGTGGATCCCCTTGACTCCACATCTCGTATCCTCGACCCCAACTATCTGGGCAAAGATCATTACAGCGTAGCCAGACAGGTCCAGCAGATCCTTCAAAAATATAAAGATCTTCAGGACATCATTGCTATTCTTGGGATGGATGAACTCTCTGACGAGGATAAAATGACTGTTGCAAGGGCGAGAAGGATACAGCGATTTCTGTCTCAGCCATTTCATGTGGCCGAGGTCTTCACAGGTACAAAAGGTAAGTATGTCCCAGTGGAGGATACGATTAAAGGGTTTCAAGAGATCATTGAAGGTAAGCATGACGACCTGCCGGAGGGAGCCTTTTACATGGTCGGGAATATTGATGAGGCCAAGGAAAAGGCGGAAAAGATCGCTGCGGCCAGCGCATAAAGGATATTCAAGGATATGGGGACACTACTTCTTGAGATTGTAACACCAAAGGGGGTTCTGGTGAGTCAGAAGGTTGATATGGTGATCGCTCCCGGCGCTGAGGGGGAGTTCGGGGTCTTGCCGGGGCACATAAATTTCCTTTCAGCAATCGTCCCGGGTAAACTTCGTTTCGATTACGGGGCCAACCGTGAGTATGTGGCGGTCAGTTCGGGCTTTGCCGAAGTCTCGGGCGGTAGATTATCAATCCTCGCAGATTCAGCTGAAAAAGCTGCTGATATCGATA
>CAYUYB010000351.1:0-3091 GCA_964449025.1 uncultured Desulfobacteraceae bacterium | reverse complement strand
TTATTCCGGTTATCAACAAGATCGATTTGCCGTCCGCGGATATAGAAATGGTTAAAGAGCAGATCGAAGTTGACCTGGGTCTGGATTCCGATCAGGCTATACTGTGCTCCGCCAAGGACGGGAGAGGGATAGAAGATATTCTGGAAGCTATAGTGGAAAAGATCCCTGCCCCCGAAGGCAGAACTGAGGGCCCTTTAAAGGCATTGGTATTTGATGCCTATTATGATTCTTTTAGGGGGACTATTATTAGTTGCAGGCTTTTTTCGGGCACACTTAGGCAGGGCGACATGATACGTTTTATGTCCAACAAATCCGTATATAAGGTGGAAGAAACAGGGATTTTTCACTTGAAGCATGTACCGACCAAAGGCATTGTAGCCGGCCAGGTGGGTTATATTATCGCCGGTATCAAGGCGGTGAGCGATGTCAGTATAGGTGATACGGTAACACTGGATAACACCCCGGCACCTGATCCCCTGCCTGGATTCAGGGAAGCCAAGCCCGTGGTTTTTTCATCGATATATCCCATATCTTCGGAAGACTACGGAGCACTCGCGGACGCCCTTGAAAAATACAGGCTTAATGATGCCGCTCTTGTTTATCAAAAGGACTCTTCTGCCGCCCTGGGGCTGGGTTTCCGCTGCGGGTTTTTGGGGCTTCTGCACCTGGAGATTGTCCAAGCACGTCTTGAAAGGGAATTCGGCCAGTCCATCATAATGACCGTTCCATCAGTAGAGTATCACTTTAGAATCAACAGCGGGGAAGAGATAAAGGTTGATAATCCGTTTTACTACCCAGACCCGGCTACTATTGTGAAGTCTCTGGAGCCTTATATTAGGACAAGAATACTAATTCCAGAGAGATATATGGGGGCGATAATGGAGCTTTGCCTGGAGAGGAGGGGAGAAAACACCAGATTCAGCTATCCAACGCCCGGCAGGGTAGAGGTGAGGATTGATCTTCCTCTGGCAGAGGTGCTCTATGATTTCTACGATCGCCTAAAGACGGTAACCCAAGGCTACGGTTCCTTTGATTACGATATGCTTGATTACAGGGAAACTGACTTGGTGAAAGTTGATATTCTGGTTAACGGTGAGAGGGTGGACCCCCTTTCACAGATAGTATTTAGGGACAGGGCAAGGGCAAAGGCCCTGCATATATGTCAAAGGCTGAAGGAAGAGATTCCCAGGCATATGTTCAAGATAGCTATCCAGGGCGCTATAGGCGGAAACATTATTGCCCGCACTACCATTTCCCCTTTTAGAAAAGATGTCACTGCGAAATGCTACGGTGGAGATATTACCAGGAAACGGAAGCTTCTTGAAAAGCAGAAAAGGGGCAAAAAAAGAATGAAGATGGTTGGATCGGTAGGAATACCACAGGGCGCCTTTATCGCGGTATTTAAATCGGAGGATAAGTAGGAAAAATAAATATATGTCAGATCCAGGCCTTTATATACATATCCCTTTTTGCCGGTCCAAGTGCCCATACTGCGGTTTCTATTCCGTAGCCTCTTTTTCCCATATCCCAAGATATCTGGCAGCTTTGCAAAAAGAAATGGGTTTTTATAAGGGGCAATTTGGGCCTTTTGACAGCCTCTACCTCGGCGGGGGCACACCCACCTTGCTGGAAATAAAGGATCTCGAGCGGATATTAAACTGCCTCTATGAAAATTTTGAATTTACCATGGATGTAGAGAGGACCATAGAGGCTAACCCCTGTGATATGAGCCATGAAAAGATTTCGGGGTTAAGGTTGCTGGGGTTCAACAGGATCAACCTTGGGGTCCAGTCATTCAATGACGAGGAGCTCCTGTTTTTAGGTAGAAGCCATAATAGGAGAGCGGCTGAAGATGCTTTGGAGGGGCTGCGCTTGGCCGGCTTTGACAACATCGGCCTGGATCTGATCTACGGGCTGCACGGTCAAGCTATAAAAGGATGGATAGGTTCGCTGAGGCGGGCCCTGTCCTTTGAGCCGGAACATCTATCCTGCTATCAGTTGAGCATTGAGAAAGGCACGGTGTTCTATCGCATGCAGGAAAGAGGGGTTCTTGAGCGAGTGACGGAAGAAGAGGAAAGGTCCTTTTTTATTGCCACATCGGGGTTTTTGGAAGATAGGGGCTATATACATTATGAAATCTCCAACTTTGCTCGGGAAAAGTGCCGCTTTTCTCGGCATAATTGCAAGTATTGGAGACGCACACCCTATCTGGGGCTAGGTCCTGCGGCGCACTCGTTCAATGGATCCAAGAGATGGTGGAATTACAGGTCCATCCGCAGATATTGCGAGGCACTTGAACATGGTAAAATGCCTATTGAGGATGATGAGGAACTTAGTGACGAGCAGAAAAGGATTGAGATGATATCTCTTGGGTTGAGGACTAGACGTGGTATTGATATGAAAGAGTTGGGAAATGATCCGGGATTGAGTGGGAAGATAAAGATGCTGATTGGATCTGGCCATATTGAGGTCTTTAACGATAGGGTGATGCCCACAAGGGAGGGATACCTCGTGGCGGACAGCTTGCCTCTATATTTTTTCATGTCATAAGAGGCAATGGCTTAAAAAGGATATAGGGCCCGCGGTTCAAGCTTTTATTATGTTGGTTATCAAGGTGTAGGTCTTGGTGCTTTTTGTCCGGCTATGTTTTAGGATGCAGGGGCTCGAATGCGAGACATTGATAAGAATATCGGACCGGCAACTGAAAAGTTTATAATAACTCGGAAGATTAATCTAGGACGGGAATATTCCGGCGCTCGAGGATGATAGGAGCAGAGAGGTATGATTAAAAAGATAGTGTCAGGAGGCCAGACCGGAGCCGATCAGGCCGCACTTGATGTGGCCATGGAGATAGGCATCCGGCATGGGGGCTGGATAGTCAAAGGCCGTAAGACAGAGGCCGGGAAATTGCCTGAGAAATACCGCCTGAAAGAGATTAATTCCATTGATTACGGTCAGAGGACAGAGTTGAATGTGGTAGATTCCGATGGCACGGTCATCTTTTCCCACGGGGATTTGAAAGGTGGATCCGCAAAGACACTGATGTTGGCTAAAAAACATAACAAATCCTGTATTCATATAGATCTTAATG
>CAYUYB010000350.1:0-3095 GCA_964449025.1 uncultured Desulfobacteraceae bacterium | reverse complement strand
AACATCCAGAAACATATGTATCCGAGGATTTTTTTATCCCGGGTTAAGGCCCACAGATGACTGATAGGTTTTTTAACCTCTTCTTTAAAGGCGTTAATGCTCCAGGGAGATGGAAAGGAAGAATTTTCGATCTCTATTATCTGTTCCGCATAGAGAGATAAATCTTGCCGGCCAATTTTTACAATATGGTTCATGACGACTATTTATTTTAACAGGTTACCTGCCAGAGAGATGCTCATTTTTCCGGCTTCCTGGGCCTTTTCCGCCAGTTTATTCAATTTCATATCGGATCGATTCTGAACGATGGCTATTACCATGGGCAGGTTGACACCGGTCAACACCTCGACCATGTCATCCTGTAAAAAGGGAAGACTGATGTTGGACGGAGTCCCTCCGAACATGTCGGTAAGGATAATGACTCCTTCACCTTTGTTCAGACTGGAGATCTTTTCTTGTATATTCTTGATAATCTCTTCGGACTCCAAGGTCTGATAAATGGAGACGGTATCTGCAGCGTCAACATGTCCCACAATAAACTCGGCGGCTTTAAGGAATTCCTTTCCCAGATCACAGTGAGTAACTATCAATAATCCTATCATAATCCGATCCTGTTTTATCCTTTTCTGTTTTTTCCATCAGCCCGCCAAGCGCTGAAGGCCTAGAATTCCTCGTCATTGCGGGTGATGATTCTATAGAGCTCTTCCCGTGTAGGCGCCTGAATGAGTGATTTTCTAAAACCGCCGTCCTTTAACATCTTCGCTATCCTTGCCAGGACTTTGAGATGAATGCTTGCGGATCCTTCAGGAGCCACCAGCAGGAAGAAAAGAAAAACCGGCTGACCGTCCATGGATTCAAAGTCTAATCCTTTGGGGCTCCTGCCGAATGATATCAGCGGGGTATCAATCCCTTGAAACTTGCCGTGAGGGATAGCCACTCCGTCGCCGATAGCCGTGCTTCCCAGAGATTCTCTCTCCAGCAGTATCCTAACTAATGAATCCTTATCCAGGGACGGCTTGTTTTTGATTAGGGCTTCAGCCAGCTCTTCAATAGCTCTTTTTTTATCCCCGGCCTTTAAGTCAGGGATAACATTATCTTCTCCCATTATGTCCGACAGTCTCATAATTATTATATATTATCCTAAAGGTTTATTTTAAAGAATTAATTTGCTGTGTCAATCAAACCCAGGTTACCGTCTTTGCGTTTATAGATTACGTTTATCACTCTGGAGTGAGAGTTTCTAAAAACCAGGAAGTCCTGCTGAGACAGGTTAAGCTGCATGGCTGCCTCCTCCGGGTCCATGGGTTTTGCCACCAGTTTTTCAATTTCTATCTTGGGCTCTTCCAGAGCCGGCCCCATGACCTCTTCCGTCTCTTCGGGGTTAGTCCCGTTTTCGTTCTTAGGGCTCTCAGGTCTCCTTTTCCTCGTTGTTTTATCTCTGTATTTCCTCACCTGTTTTTCGATCTTATCCATGACCTGGTCGATAGCAGAATACATATCTTCTGTAACCTCAACGGCTTTGATTAAGGTGCCATTCACGTTGAGAGTAACATCAGCCACGCGTCTAAATTTTTCAACAGCCAGCACTATGTGAAATTCAACCGGGTAATCGAAATATTTTTCTATTTTTTCCGCCTTTTCCTCCGCATATGTCCTCAGATTGTCCGTGGGCTCAACATGTCTGAATGTTACAGAAATATCCATAACTTTAACCTCCTAAGGGGTAAATTTCTATAAATGAAGATAATGTGAATCATCCAGGAGTCAATAAGGTTTCCTCCTTTTTCTTGAAGGTAGAATCCCGAGGCCTTCCCTGTACTTTGCCACGGTTCTACGGGCTACGCTAATATTATATTTTTTCAAAAGATCAGCAATTTCCTGATCGTTGTAAGGCTTGTTCTTGTCTTCGGATTTGATGATATTTCTGATGCGTTCTTTAACGCTTTCCGAGGCTACGGATTCCCCCTGCACGCTGTTGATTGCGCTGTTAAAAAAATATTTGAGCTCGAAAACACCCTGCGGGGTGTGGACAAATTTATTTGTAGTGACTCTGCTTATGGTGGATTCATGCATCTGTATATGTTCTGCAATATCCCTGAGGACTAGAGGCCTTAAATGTGTTATCCCTTTGTCAAGAAAATTCCTTTGAAACTGCACTATGGTTTCCGTGACTTTATATATGGTCCTCTGGCGCTGATGGATGCTCTTTATCAGCCAGGCCGCTGATCTCAATTTTTCCTGAATATATTCCTTAGTACCCTTTTCCAGGCTGTCTTTTCTGTTCAATATATCTTTATAATATTTGTTAATCCTGAGTTTCGGCATTCCGTCTTCATTGAGCGCGATCTCATAATCATTTCCTACCTTGAACACGTATATATCCGGGCTGATGTATACGGTATCATCGTTACTGTAGAGTCGACCAGGTTTGGGCTCAAAATTGGTAATAGTGGAGATGGCGGATAAGACATCTTCCATGCTCAGGGAAAGGCTCCTGGCTATACGGTCATATCTCTTGTGCTCAAGATCATCCATATGATGCCGGATAATCTTCTCAGCGACAGTACCTGCCAAATTCGCGAATCTGGCCTGAATAAGTAGGCACTCTTGCATGTCTCTGGCGGCTACGCCGACTGGATCAAATGTCTGGATCAAACGCAGGACTTTTAAAATCTCCTCATGCGAGAACGCGTTGATCTTGCTCAGGTCTTCAATAGAGATCTTTAGATATCCGTCGTCATCCAGATTTCCAATGATCTGTATCCCGATTTCCCTCTGTCTGTCGTTCAGATTACTCATGCCGAGCTGCCATAGGAGATGAGAATGCAAGTCGGACTTTTGGCTCTTCATGTTTTCAATCGCGGGAAACTCTCTGGTTTCACGCGGCCCTTCCGTCCATGCGGGATTATACTCTGAAAAATACGTTTCCCAATCCATATCTCCATTCATGTTTTCTGCTATAGTCACTTCAGGAAAAGGCTCATCCTCATATCTCTCTTCCGTCGTTTCGCCCGCGGGTTTTTCTTCGTCAGTATCATCGGAGAGCTGTTCATCCAGCAAGGGATTGGATTCAACCTCCTGAGTAATGGTTTCAAGGA
>CAYUYB010000349.1:0-3120 GCA_964449025.1 uncultured Desulfobacteraceae bacterium | reverse complement strand
TTCGATTTCATCTGTATGGCCGGAGGTAAATTCTTATTTTTATGGAGCAATGAAAGCTGGGATCACCAATTTATCAAGGAACGTTGCAAAGGAATTTTCAAGAAAAGGCATTCGCATCAATTGCATATTACCGGGCCCGATCAACACTAATATGACGCCTGATTTTATAAAAAAGAGCAAAGAAGCACAACAAGCACTGATAGAAGAGGTCGGAATGCTGGGTAGGTTAGGGGAACCGGAGGACATTGCTTACGCAGCTGTTTATCTTGGTTCTGATGAATCTTCATTTGTTACGGGTATCAATTTAGTCGTAGATGGCGGTGTTTGTATCAGTAATTGATTATTATGATAGTTTTATAACCATAAAAAGAGGCGACCAATGAGCGGCAAGAGCAATGAGGTGGATGTTACTGTTATCGGATCCGGGATATCCGGCCTGGTAGCAGCCCTGACAGTGGCAGAAGGTGGTGGAAAAGTAATCATATTTGAAAAGCAGCGATCTCCGGGAGGAACTTCCAATTTTTTGCAGGGTATTTTTGCTGTTGAAAGCGAAATGCAGAGGGAAAGATATATTATCTATACAAGAGATGAAGCGTTTAAGAATTTTATGGATTACAGCCACTGGCGCGCAAATGCGAGTCTTGTTAGGGCAATTGTTGATGAATCAGGGCCGACCATTTCGTGGCTGCAGGAAAAGGGAGTTGAATTCAGCGATGCGACGGTGAATATGCCGAACGCCCCGAGGACCTATCATGTAGTTAAGGGAGGAGGGGCTGCTATGATAAAAACACTTGCTTCTGTTGCCAAGGAAAAGGGAATTGATATTCGTCTGGGGGCACGCGTACAGAGGTTGCGCAAAGCGGGCGGCAAGATCACCGGAGTTATCGCAGAGGAAAATAATGAAGAAATAGAAGTAATTTCAAATGCGGTTATCATAGCCAGTGGAGGTTATGCGAATAATAAGGAATGGATAAAGAAATATTCGGGGTACGATCTGGATGTCAATGCGATGCCTGTCGGAAATGTGGATAAATTAGGGGATGGTATTCGTATGGCATGGGAAGTGGGAGCGGCTGAAGAGGGCATGGGGACACTCGAGCTGTTTAGGGCAGGTCCTTTGGGTCCGGATTTCCCCATGAAAAATCAAATTGAATTTGTTACTTGCCAGCCTGATTTGTGGGTCACTCCTAGAGGAGAGCGGTTCTGCGATGAGGGAATTACCTTTTACGATAGTGAGGTCGGGAACGCGAACGCGAGGTTCAAAGAAGGTTACACATTCAGTATTTTTGATGACTCTGTAATCGAACGTTTATTGGACAGGGGAGTCGAGAGAGGTGTTGCAGTGGAAAACCCTCCTGGCACTAAACCTGCGAATATCAGAAGAGAGCTGAATGCTGCCCTGGAAAGAGGAGGTACCGATGTATTCGAAGGTGATTCATTGACAGAACTCGCGAAGAAGATCGATGTTGAACCGCAAGTATTAAAGGCGACCGTTGAAGAATATAATAGTTATTGCGAGAAAGGTCATGATGAGCTCTTTGCCAAAAATCCCTATTATTTATGGCCTATAAAAGGTCCGAAATTTTATGCTGTGAAAGTACGCACTGTGTTCCTTGGCACATTCGGAGGAATAAAGATCAATCGGAGGACGGAAGTGATAGACAAAAAGGGTGATGTTATTCCAGGCCTCTATGCTGTTGGATATGATGCTTCCGGAATGTGGGGTGACAGTTATTGTTTTAAGGCTGCTTCCGGAGCTTCCTCTGGATTTGCGGCTAATTCCGGACGTATTGCTGGAAAAAACGCGCTAAAATTTCTGGCTAAATAGGACTGGGGAAACAGCGATACATGGATGGTATGAATTAAATGGCTCACAAAGGTAGTTTTGAAAAACTGATGGAACCGGGTTATATCGGAAAGGTCAAGACAAGAAACCGCATTGTAAAGACGGGCGCGGGTCTTTTAATGTGGAATGAAACGCAGGTCCATATGAATAAGGAAATGCTGGCTTATTATGAATCCTTAGCCAGGGGCGGGGTAGGGCTTCTGATAGTCGAATCCCCGACCATTGATTATCCAAAGGGCGCACGCTGGCCCGAAAGATATCGAATAGACGATGATAGATATATCGAGGGGCTGAGTGAACTTGTAAGAATCATTCATAAATACAAATGCCCAACATTCATGCAGATGAATCATGACGGACCTTGGCAGGTAAAACTGCCTTTTGTTACCAAGCCTCTCTTTTCAGGTTCCCCTATCGCAGCTTCTGCAGTAAGTATACATGCAGAAAACGATCTCCATAATGAAATTCCCAGGGCACTCGCGATAGATGAAATTGAAGATATAATCGAGAAATTTGTTGGTGCTGCAGTTCGAGCAAAGAAGGCGGGATTCGAAGGCGTGGATATAAATGCCGCAAGCAGTCACCTTCTTCATAATTTTCTTTCTCCGTTCTGGAACAGACGTGATGACATTTACGGAGGCAATCATGAAAACAGGGCGCGTTTTGTGACCCAGATTGTGGACGAAATAAAAAGGCGTAATGGGAAAGATTTTGCCGTGTCAGTGTGCATCAACAGTTTGGAAATAGGTTCAGGGGCCGGTATCGAGAACAGTGCATGCCTGAGCCTTGAGGACAGCGTCAAGACAGCCAGACTCCTTGAGAAGGCCGGTGCGGATTCCATCCATGTAAGGAGCCATGTGCTGGGTTACCATGTTGGGGCTTATCTACCGGATGTGCTTCATTATCCACGGTTTCCAATTCCAGAAGGAAGCATTCCTGAGGGATACGATACAAGACATAGAGGAGTCGCGGTAAACGCGCCTCTCGCAGCCGAAATAAAAAGGGCAGTAAATATTCCGGTAATAGTGATCGGAAAGCTTGATCCCGAGGTTGGAGAAAAGCTGCTTGAGCAGGGCAAGGTTGATTTTATCGGCATGAACCGCCGTTTGATGGCTGATCCTCATCTTCCGAATAAGATTGCTGCAGGAAGGATAGACGACATCGCGCCATGCACTGCATGTGAGAACTGTCTGGGTTCTCGCAGATGCAGGATAAATCCTTTCCTTGGTACTCCCTACAACACAATAGAAAGAGCGAAGAAAAAAAAGAGAGTC
>CAYUYB010000348.1:0-3134 GCA_964449025.1 uncultured Desulfobacteraceae bacterium | reverse complement strand
CTAAAAATCCAAACCGAATTTTGGATAGGGATATCACAATGAAAATGTTGCCCCCTAATTCCATTGTCGGCACCACTATCGAAACCAATCGTGCTGACCTGGTGTCCCAGTTTTCAAAAGCTCCCTCTCCTGCGGCAAGAGCCACAGCCCTTGATATACTGTCGGAAAAATCAATTGGTCGGTTCGTGACCATCGAGCCTATTATGGATTTCGATCCTGATGAGTTGATACATCTTATCTGCTTGGCCAAGCCCAGTTTTGTCAATATCGGGGCTGATTCAAAAGGGCACAATCTCCCCGAGCCTTCCAAGGAAAAAGTCGGTGCTTTGATAAAAGCCTTGCAGGACAAAGGGATCGAGATTCGCAAAAAATTCAATCTGGAGAGGCTTGGATTCGTGATATGACTGACTTGAATCAAATATTGAAACAGATAAAAAGGAGAAGAAGCAAGTGAGCATTTTTGCGGTCGAGCTTAAAAAGATATCCAAAATATACCCTCACCCCAATGCCGATAGGCTCGAGCTTGGTCAGGTCGAAGGAATGACTTATCAATTCGTCGTCCAAAAAGGATTATACAAATCGGGTGATGAGGTTGTCTATTTCCCTGTGGATTCCCTTCTCCCGCAGGATCTTGTTCAGCAACAGAATATAGCGAATTTTCTTGGGGGAAAAGAAAAGAACCGTGTGAAAACCTGTCGATTGAGGGGTGAGATTTCACAGGGTTATGTCGCACCTGTACAGAGCATTAAGGATTTCCTCAAAGCTGAAACATTGCCGTCCGATCTTACGGAAATGTTGAAAGTGACCAAATACGAACCTCCGGAGGTCATGACCCGTGCGGGAACTCTGGTTCGTCTTCCAGAACAGGTGTATGTTTACGATATTGAAGGCTGTGACAGGTTTCCAGAAATCGTTGAAAAACTTATGGATGAAAGGGTTTTCATAACGGAAAAGCTCGAGGGAAGCAACATGGCCACAGCCATAGACGCTGAGAAGAAGATTCATGTATGCCAGCACAACTACGCAATTGAAAACATCGAAGGGAAAGAAGAGCACATGTTCTGGCAGATCTCCAAAAATGAAGGTTTCATCGAAGCCTTGAACCTGCTTCAGACAAATCATTTTCCTGGATGTGCCGTTACTATTCGTAGCGAGGCTCTTGGTCCTGAAATACAAGGAAATTATTATAATTTCAAGAAATTTACGGCGCGAATCTTTGATATTGAAGTCAACAGAAAAGCGATTGAATTTTCCGAATTGGAAGTCCTTCTAGACAAAATCGGCCTGAAGGAAAAGTTCGTTCCTGTAATCGCATACAATGTCGTTTTAAGGGAGTGGCTGAACGGAAAAACCCTTCAACAGGCATCCAACGGCAGAAGTATACTTGTGGATAGAATACGGGAAGGAATTGTCATTAAACCAGTAAAGGAACAATTCATAGTCGGATTCGGGAGGTTATTCTTGAAACAAAGAGATCCGATTTATCTGGACAAAACAGGTAACTAAAACAATGAGTTCGGTTTTGTCGTGTGAAGGGTGTCCTTATTGCATTGATGTCTTTATAAAAAAAAATTCAATGAATCAAGACTCTTTTATTCTGCACTTAATTTCAAAGCACAAGAGTCCGTGCTTTGTGGACGCTGTTGGGACTGGTGCATTATTTTCCGGTCCTGTTGCTTGTGCGGTTTCGATTCCTGAGCCATTTAATAGTGCTGAAGTCAATGATTCCAAGCAGCTTGATCATGAAACCATTTATCACCTTGCTCCTGGATTGAAAGAAAAAGTAGTCTACTCTTTCGGTTCCGTATCGTCATTTGAAATGCTTTCAATCAGGAACAACCTGAAGACAGAGCTCCTGGCCATGACTCGTGCTGTTCTGAATCTTAAAGAAAAAATAAGCGTCGATTCTGTTTTCGTCGACGGAAAATATGCGCTTCCCGACACGAAAGTCCCTTCGTATGCCGTCATAAAAGGTGATGGAAAAGTCTTCGGGATAGCCGTTTCCTCAATAATCGCAAAAGATTATAGGGATCATTTCATGATGAAAAATTACGGTGAACGCTATAAAAGATATCATATCAATTCAAATATGGGCTATCGTTCGCCTGATCATTTGATAGCCATACGGCGGTGGGGGACGGTTTACCCGTATCACAGAACCTGGCTCCCTCAAATACAGAGTGTATTATCGGGCAATTATGACTCGGTAATTTTTTCCAAGTACAAAAACCGTTGGGAATGTCTTGTATAGAAAAAGGAGGAATTCGAGTCCGTATTTAACGAAAAATATTATCAGGTAAAAAGATAAAACATTAATAAAGGAGTTTTATTATGAGTCTTAAAAAAGAAATATATGATCTAACTATTAAGTTCACATCGGAAGTTCTCGGATCCCAGCCAGGAAGGAACGATCCTGCCACCAAGTTTCTCAGAGAAAAAATAAAAGAAGAACATCCCGAAGTTCGGATTCCACCAGAGGAAATCGAGTCACTTCCAGTAAAGATTAACAAAGGAACCACTGGATTTTTCAGGTCTAAGAATAAAAAGAAAATTATTTTCAAATCATATCAAATAAAAGGAATGCTGAAAGAGGCAGCATCGCAGTTGAACGGAACGGACAACATCAAAAATCTTCGCAGTAAAATAGAGTCAACTGTTTTCATCGGACCAATCGATATTCCTGTCGAGGGCATTACAATTAAGGATATAGGAACTCTAGAACGTCCTTTAAGAGCTATGACCCAACAGGGACCGAGAGTAACATTAGCCAAGTCGGAAACCATTCCTGCTGGTGGCACCTTAAAATGTAAAATGACTGTTTATCAATTGCCCAAGTTCTCTCCCAAGGAGTCATTACTCCGTGACATCTTGGATTTTTCTAAAACACTCGGACTCGGGCAGTGGAGAAATTCGAATGTTTATGGCCAATTCAACTATAAACTTTCGAAAGCAAAGCGAAAGTAAAGCAATTCACAGATCAGCTCCGGCGTAGTGCTGTGTAGTTTGATTCGTCTTGATTGTATAGGCAGCGTGCTGTTAGTTCATGTAATGCGTGAAACGGTATCGGCATTGTGTGGCGTTTACCAGTGTCGTGTTGGCATTGTTGGCGTGGTCCCGTTAGGTCAAGTATGGTA
>CAYUYB010000347.1:0-3157 GCA_964449025.1 uncultured Desulfobacteraceae bacterium | reverse complement strand
GGATGAGATGGGTTTCGACGAAGCCGCTTTGAAGGCCATGCAGAATTATAACAGGGAGGCTAGGGGTGAAGGGCACGGGTTCGACTGGTTTCATCAGAACTGCGCCTCCTATCTGGGCCCCAATAAATGGCATGACGAAGGCGACCAGCGGTTCCACCCGGACAATATTATCCTCGACAGCCGCGAGGCCGGTCTCCTTGCGATCGTGGACCACAAAAGCGGCAAAATCGTATGGCGCGTCGGGCCTTACTATCGGGACGGCGATGACAAGAAACTGGGATGGATGATCGGCCCGCATCATGCACACATGATCCCCAAGGGATTGCCCGGCGCGGGCAACATTATGGTATTTGACAACGGCGGTGGGTCAGGCTACGGATCTCCCACCGATTTTGCCCCGGACGGTATAACGGTTATGCGCCGTGACCATTCCAGGGTTGTAGAGTTCAACCCGGTTACAAAGGAGATTGTATGGGAATATGCCCCAAACGCTTCGAATAATCCGGACCCGGTTTTCGGTCATAAGATGTACAGCGTCAATGTGTCATCCGCCCAGCGTCTTCCCAACGGTAACACGCTTATCACCGAAGGCGCCCAGGGGCGCATTATCGAGGTTACCCCGGATTATGAGATCGTCTGGGAATATATGAATCCCTATCTCTGGGATTCCGACTTTCCCATGATTCGCAACCTCGTTTACCGGGCATACCGAGTGCCCTATGACTGGGTGCCGCAACTGCCGAAACCGAAAGAGTCCCCGGTGGACGCCGGGCCCAACTATCTGTTCACGATTCCGGCCGAGGACGGTTCGCGACCCGATTTCGGCATGGACAGAACCGCTATCTGGAAGCAGGGAGGCACACAGGGAAGATAAAAGAAAGGAGGATGTGATTGATGTCTGGATCAAAGTTTGGCAAATATGTCGTAACCGATCTCATAGTCCCTGAGGAAAAGAAAAGGATCGAAGCCGATTATTCCAAATACGCGAAAAGAATCCTGTGGATGGATGAGAATGTTGTTGAAGGGGCATTCCATATGAATACGGCATGGTTTCTGAAGGCGGCCAAAACCCTGGAAGACAAACCCCACGTCCATGATGTGGATGAAATTATCGGGTTTTTCGGCAACGATCCCGGGAATCCCTACGATCTGGGAGGTGAAGTAGAGATATGGCTCGAGGATGAGAAGCAGGTGATTACAAAAAGCGCCCTGCTGTTCGTGCCAGCCGGGATGAAGCACTGTCCGTTGATATTGAAACGGGTCGACCGGCCCATATTCCATTTCACAACCGTGCCCGGCGGGCGGTACGTTAAAGACGAGAATATCAAATAGCGCGACTGGCATGGACCCGGTCTATCCGCTCCCGGGTACCCCCTTGTTCACATGTCCACCAGACATGCAGACTTGACAAAGAACCCCACCCCCAATATATACTATTCATTAATGAGGATTTACGGATATATCAGGGTCTATTTCCAATAATCTTAAATATAGGAGGGTGACTTATGGAAAAAGGATACACCAGGCGCCAAGCTTTGAAACTGGGACTGGGCGCGGTAGCACTGGCAGCATCTGGGCCGGCGATTTCCGCCGCCCAAACGGCAAAAGGACCTTCTTCAAAGGAGGAAGTTCCTTTGCCTGATTTGAGCGTGTTCAATAGATATGGGGACGAACTGGAAACATCACTGCTCTTAAGAACTTCACCTATCGCGCTTAAAATGCTGGAAAACGAGACGGACATTCCGAAGGAGGCCTTTCGGCCAAAAAGAGACGGAGGCTATCATATCGCCCAGTGTCAGGCCTTTGGCATGTCACGACGGGAAGGGAAAACCGTGGCAATGCTGAAGGAAGACCACTGGTGTCCGACGGCTCTCATGGCTTACGGGATGGTTGAAAAGCCAGATTCCATGGCAATGTGGGGCGGAGAATCCTTTTTGAGCTTTGAGGTCGGAAAATATGTCGGGACGGTTACAGCGCCATTGAAAAGCGCCACTTTTATGCCGGATGTTGTGCTCATCTATTTGAATCCGGCCCAGCTCAGGGGATTGCTTTTGCCGCTCATGTATCGCGGTCCGTCTCAGGTCAGCGCTTATTTCTTTCTCCCGTCCTGCGGGCATTCCGTCGTGGATCCCATAATAACAGGAAATTACTGCGTCGTGCTCCCTGATCCCGGAGAGTACCAGAGGGCTCTGGTCCTGGAAGAAGAGATGATATTCTCCATACCACGGGAAAAGATGCAGGGGATGATGGCAGGTTTAAAAGGTAGGGGTGGAATGTATTCCCATCGGGATCAATATATGTCTATGCTTCCGGATTTTGAACAGCCGCAATTCTATAAGGATCTTTTTAAAAGCTGGGGACTTGATTCGGAATAGACAAGGGAATAAATGAAAAGTCTCCCAAGTCAGTGAATCAGGGATAGATACACATCAGGAATGGCAGGGTATCAATATCTTGCCATTCCTGGTCTTCCGTTTCTGGCCGTATATCTATGGTTCAACATTTAACACTGTTTCTATCAGATCCAAGGAATTACCGCCTACCATGATCCTGAAGGTACCTGGTTCCACGACCCTCTCCATATCCCGGTTAAGTAAAGAAAGCCCTTCAGGGCCCAGGGTAAAATTCACGGTCCGTGTCTCCCCTGGTTCGAGATGGATTCGTTTAAACCCCTTGAGTTCCTTGACAGGTCGTGTTACTGAACTCACCTCGTCCCTTATGTAAAGCTGCACAACCTCGTCACCCATCACATTGCCGGCGTTGGTCACATCAACAGACACCCTTGTTTTACCACATTTCCCTATGGTGTCCGGCGTAACAGAAAGATTCGCATATTTGAATGTTGTATAGCTCAAACCCCATCCGAAGGGATAGATGGGATCCGTGACCGACCCCATATATCCGCGCCTCGCGGTGGGTTTATGGTTATAGAAGATAGGCAGCTGGCCTGTCGTCCGGGGGACAGAGACAGGCAGCTTTCCACCCGGATTATAATAACCGAACAGGACATCAGCCACGGCAGTCCCGCCCTCCTGTCCCAGATACCATCCTTCCAGTATGGCGGGAACATTCTCCGATATATAGTTTATGGCGTTGGGACGGCCATGCTGCAGGAGAACCACAACCGGCTTGCCAAGCTTCATCATTGCCCTGACAA
>CAYUYB010000346.1:0-3157 GCA_964449025.1 uncultured Desulfobacteraceae bacterium | reverse complement strand
TTCAAATACCGACATGACCTTCGAATAAGAGAGTAACATAGATACGCTTTTGAACATTATCAAGGAATTTGGTGAGATCTGACATATGACCCTGGAGCCACAGTGGAAGCAGAAATACGATGTGCTTAAGGATTATATCGCTGCAAATCCGGAAATTTGCATTGATGTGAGTGAGGTTTCAGTACCTGAGCATTTGCGTGATGAATTCTACAAACGCTTCGATGATATCCGTAATCTATTTATAGAGTCGAGTTATGCTTCCTTGCCTCCCGAGATGGAAGCTCTTCGCGGGAATTATATCCAGTCTGAAAAGGAATTAACGGGACTTTTAGGGCTGGATCGTATTGAGTTACCCGTGGATCTTTCCAGTTTCCTTCACAACCCCAAAGAGGGCCTGGTACGCTGGCTCTATAACCGATTGTTTGAAATGGTTCAGGGTAGGATAACTGTAAATGATTTTGACCAAATCGCCCATGAGGATCTCACCGCCAACGCTGCGGAACTTTATCGACTGGGATATGAGGCCTGGGCTGCGATTGCTCTGATCCTTCTGTTGGAACCGGATGAGGCGTTTGGGGTGGGACTTGGCGAGGATTATGAACCGTTCGCGGGAGAGCTTAAAGGAATCGCTTTAGGCCGCCAGTTCCATAACCCTGCAAAGCGTCTCCCTGAGTTTATTCTGCATTCTAAAAAACTGGACAGATATATTGCCGTTAAAATGCCTTTGGCAAGGGAGGTGGACACCTACTATATCCCATATGAGATCCCCAGGAGAATGTTAAGGCACCATACCGGAGATACATCTTACGTGCTTGCTCCACGTGTGATGTTCCTTTCCATCCTTCAGGATCTAAAAGAGATTCCCGTCTTTGTTGATATGTATACCCGTGAGATCAAGAGTCCGGATCTGACAGTTGAGTTTATGATGGGACAAGATATCGCCAATCCGGATGCGATTGGTCAGGTTCAAAGACGCTTGGAAATCATGAACCCCAGGCTTGGCGGCTGTATTGTGGTGGTGAATCCTGAGCCGGGGTCAGGCATTGTGAAGCCGACAGGTAATGTGGATATATTTTCCGTTGGACTCGACTTGCTAAAACTGCAGCCGGTTATCGATAAATTTGCATGATTATCCAATGTCCATGGTGTGAAGCGGATTACGCGGGGCTTTAGTGTGCCGATCAGATTGTACTTGACACCCAAGTTCCATCCCCTTATACTCTCGCATAAAAAAGCGTTACTATGTCAACCCAACTCTAGGAGGACCGACTATGGCGGATGAAATGAACAATATAAACCGCAGAGACTTTCTTAAGAATGCGGGAGTTATCATCGGCGGAAGCGCTCTAGGAGCCGCAGGGATGACACTTAGGCCTGAATTTACACAAGCCGATGAAGCCAATAAAGCGATCCCCACAACCCTTACCGAATTCCGATGCCCTGTTTGCGGCAAGAATTTCGGCAGCTTTGCAGATTTGAAGAACCATTTTGCTACCCAACATCCTGATGCCGTTGTCCCGGTTACAACCAAGCTCAACATCAACGGGAAGGATTGCGAAGTGCTGATTGAGCCGCACTGGACACTCCAGCGCACGCTCCAGTTCAAGCTGGGCCTGACTGGAGCCAAGCATATGTGCGACCGGGGCGCATGCGGCTCCTGCACGGTTATCATCGACGGCAGGCCGGTTTTATCGTGCATGACACTGGCCGTGGAATGCGAAGGTAAGTCCATCCAGACTGTCGAAGGTATCGCGGCCGACCCTAAGTGGCGGCCCCTGATCGATGCGTACTGCAAGTGGGACGCCATGCAATGCGGCTATTGCACCCCCGGCATGCTCGTAAGCGCCAAGGCCTTGCTGGACAGAAATCCCAATCCGTCCAAGGAAGACTGCAAGCAGGCCCTGGCCGGCAATATCTGCTGCTGCGGGACCTACCCGCGCCACCCCACCGCTATTATGGAAGCGGCTTCGGCGATAAAAGGAGGTGCATAGTATGGCTGACCTAGCAGGAGTAAACGGGCAAAGAGAAAAATTCAGGGTGGTCGGGAAACCCAACATTCCCGGCAGACTCTCCTATGGAATTGCCACAGGAATCGCAAAATATGGTATCGACTATGTTGTTCCCGATATGCTCCACGCCAAATTCTTAAGAAGTCCCTACGCGAACGCCAGAATTAAGGCTGTTGATACGACGAAGGCCAGGAAAATACCAGGAGTCGTGGACATCGTCACATGGGAAGATGAGGATATCAAGAATCTGAGTTCCGGAGGTGGATTTATGGGTCCACCCCTGCCTTTTCTTGATAATATCGCGGATCAGGAAGGCGCTGAGGTAGGGGTTATCATAGTGGCCGAAGATGAAGACATTTGCGAGGAGGCCTTAAGGCAACTCGATATCAAATGGGAGGTGTTACCCCATGTCGTGGATATTCTTGAGGGCAGAAAGCCGGGTGCGCCTGTAATTCGCCCAGCCCCCCCTGAAGGTAAAGGTGGTTTTGGAGGATTTGGGATGGGAGGAAACAACAATCCTCCCAAGAAAGGCAATGTTTCCTATTCCAATGTGAGCCAGGGTGATGTGGAAGCCGGTTTCAGGGAGGCCGACCATATCATCGAATATGACGTAAATTTACCCGCCTTTTCCGGTCATATCCCCAATCCCACGGGTTCGGTTGCGTGGTGGTTTGACGACCCATATCACGGCGAAGGAAAGAATCTGCGTATTGAAGGTACCCCCTGGGGACATGATCAGGTGGTGGGCATGTACGGCATGCCCGAGGAAAAGGTCTTTCAAGAGTGCATGCTCGTAGGCGGCAGGTATTGCGATTGGGGTATTCGCAAATCACAGTTGATCACCCCGCTGCTCGCCAAAAGAACCGGTCGTCCTGTTCGGTGCGTCAATGATCGCTATGGGATGTACGACTTCAACCTGAACCAGCGCTTCATTCATCTGAAGGTGGGATTTAAGAAAAACGGCCTGATTACAGCGATAGACGATTTTTCGATCGCAGACAACGGGGTGCGGGGGAGTTCCAGTTTCGGCACTACAATGGACCAGACCTATGGCCCCTATTTTACCACCAGGTGTCTGAATGTCAGACAGAACATGGATATTGTGGACAGCAACCGGGGGAAGATGTGGGTCAGCGGCCAGCATAATC
>CAYUYB010000345.1:0-3162 GCA_964449025.1 uncultured Desulfobacteraceae bacterium | reverse complement strand
ATCCCTTCCGGTTAATTATTACGCCGCTTAAGGGGTCAAGGATTCAAGGGGTCAAGTTGTTAGCTATTACCTATTGGTTATTGGTTAAACGGTCGAGTAGTCGAATTGTTAAATTGTTGAGTAGTCAAATCGTTATGACCCTATTTAACAAATCAACCATTTAAGTATTTAATATGGTTTACCTTCTTTCATTCTGGTCCTCTCATCTTCTTATCTTCTGAATTTCTTATCCTCTTGCCGTTTGATCATTCAACTGTTTAACTATTAATTGATCCGCTATGCGCCTGTCATCTTGAAAAGAACCGACGTGACCGGATGAAGCGAGGTTAATAGATAACGATCATGCTGCCAGGGTAGTAACCCCGGCGTTATTCATACCTGCAGATGATCTTTTTGCCTGTTATTCCTTCTATTTCACTAAACATCTCATCACAGGGCAATACCTTATAATGGCTGTTCGGGCTGATCAGGACCTCTTCCCCGTCACCCATATCCATCCTGAATAAAACAGGACATTCCCCCGGATATCTGAAGAAGACATCCCTTATCTCCTCAAGCATATCTTCGGATGCCGACCCGTGTTTAATTTCAAGCTCAATCATCTTGATAGATTTATGCCGCAACGCCTCCAGAGAAACAATATCCTTGGCGATAAGCTTAGATGAGTTATCACCGATCTCGGCGACCCCGTATACAAGCAAAAGCTCATCATTTTTTAGAAGTGGTGAATAATTTTCAAAGACATCAGGAAAGAGAATAACCTGAATGGCGCCCGACTGATCCTCCAAAGAGAAGGTCGCCATCCTGTCCCCCTTTTTTGTCCTTTTCATCTTCAGATCTTCTATCACACCAGCCACCTTCACCTGGGATTTATCCTCCAATCCCAAAATATTCTGGATCAAGCAATTGGAAAAACGCTTGACTTCCCCTTGGAATTCGTCCAGGGGATGACCTGTAATATAAAAACCCATGGCCTCTTTTTCTTTTTTTAATTTTTCCCTTTTATCCCATTCATCAATCTCGGTGAAGTCAAAAATATTGCCGAATGCCTTGTCGGGTTTATGCAGCTCAGTAAACATATTTAACTGATTTGGGTCACGGTTGGTCCCGCAGAGTCTTATGACATCATCGAGGGAGGAGAAGAGACTTGATCTGTGAAGTCCGGAGAAATCAAATGCTCCGCATTGAATAAGGCTCTCCAATACTCTGCGGGTTACCTTTGATCCCTCTACCCTCAGGCAGAAGTCCGCCAAGTCCTTAAAAGGGCCGGAGTTCTCACGCACTTCAATAATGGATTCGACAGCCTTCACACCCACATTTTTTACCGCTGCCAGTCCAAAGCGTATGCTTCCCCCTACAACAGTAAAATCCGCCCGGCTCTCATTAATATCAGGGGGAAGAATACTTATACCCATTTCACGGCACTCAGCAATGTTTTTTATGGTTTTATCCTGATTACCCATATCCTGGGTGAGCAAAGCGGCCATGAATTGGATCGGGTAATGGGCCTTAAGATATGCTGTCTGATAACCGATCAGGGCGTAGCACGCAGCGTGCGATCGATTAAATCCATAACCCGCGAAGGGTTCTAGGAATGTGAATATCTTTTCCGCCAGATTCTTTTCTATGCCTTTACTGATGCATCCATTGATGAATTTTTCCTTCTGTTCTGCAAAGAGCACCGCGCTCTTTTTCCCCATTGCTTTTCGGAGCACGTCAGCCTCCGCCATAGTAAACCCGGCCAAATCACGTGCTATCTGCATAACCTGCTCCTGGTATATCGCGACACCGTAAGTCCTGCCCAGGATAGGTTCCAGGCTGGGGTGCAGGAATTTGATTTTTCTCCTGCCGTGCTTGCCGTTTATATAATCGGGTATCCACTCCATGGGGCCGGGTCGATAGAGTGCCACGAGTGCCACAAGATCTTCAAACACCTCCGGCTTAAGGTTTCTAAGTAGCTCCTTCATTCCCTCGCTTTCTAGCTGGAAAACTCCGGTTGTCTTGCCTTCCTGACAGAGTTTTAGAGTCTCTCTATCATCCAAAACAATGTTATCGATATCTATCTTGTGCCCGGAGGATCCCTCTATCAGTTTGATTGTATGCTTAATCACCGTGAGAGTCTTCAGGCCGAGAAAATCGAATTTAATAAGCCCCAGTTTTTCGATCTGGTCCATGGTGAATTGGGTCATTACCTCTTCGCCGGATCCCTTGTAAAGGGGCAGGTACTCAACAAGCGGTTTGTCGGAAATAACCACACCGGAGGCGTGGGTTGACACATGTCTGGATAGGCCCTCGAGAGACAGGGATATGGTAAGGAGTTTTTTCTCGTATTCTTCACCTTCCTGCATTTTTTTCAGCCCGGGTTCCTGCTCAATTGCCTTGGATAGTGTGACTCCAGGGCTCTCCGGGACCATTTTAGCGATCTTGTCGACTTCCCCGTAGGGGATATTAAGCACGCGGCCCACATCCCTTATAACGCCCCTGGCCTTCATGGTACCGAAGGTAATTATCTGCGCCACGTTTTCACGGCCGTATTTTTCAGCCACATATCTTATGACATCGTCTCTTCCGTTCATGCAGAAGTCGATATCTATATCAGGCATGCTTACCCTTTCAGGATTGAGAAATCTCTCGAATACGAGCCCGTATCTTATGGGGTCAAGATTGGTAATACGGAGGCAATATGCGACCAGCGAACCTGCAGCTGATCCTCTCCCAGGTCCGACAGGGATATCAGACCTGCGGGCATAGTCGACAAAGTCGGCTACAATAAGAAAATAGCCCGAAAAGCCCATCTTTGTTATAACGCCTAATTCAAAGTCGAGTCTCTCCTCGTATTCTTTTCTCAATTCTGGAGTGATCTCTCCTTCCTCTTCTTCCCTCCTGGCGATCCTGTTCTCAAGCCCCTTCCGCGCCTCATCTGTGATCAATTCATTGAGGTCTTTCTTCTCTTTTGGGTGAAAGACGGGGTACTTGTATCTGCCGAATTCCATCTCAAACTGGCATCGTCCCGCTATTTCCGCGGTATTATCGATAGCGTCGGTAAAGTTTTCTCCTAGGGATGTCTCCATCTCCTCCCGCGATTTGAAAAAAAACTCGTCAGTGGGAAATTTCATCCGGTTAGGATCATCAATAGTCTTACCCGTCTGGATACAGAGTAAC
>CAYUYB010000344.1:0-3194 GCA_964449025.1 uncultured Desulfobacteraceae bacterium | reverse complement strand
TCGGTTCGTTCGGGGATCGAACCCTACAAAACCACCATCCTACCCTGTAGGGCCTGTTCCCCGAACAGGCCGCGTCTTTTCCTATGAGCTGTCAGCTATGACCCGTCATAATACTTTTTTGAAGGTGATATCGCAAGGGGCCATGATCGCAATCTTGTATATTCCGCCCCTTGGGGGTGTAATTCACTTTTAAACATCACCAGCTCTTCCATCTTTCCCGAAGGGCCCTCGAGGTCCTTATATTGGGCTATCAAGTCATCCAAAAGCGTGCCCTGTCTCTGGGGCTCGCGAAATCTGCCCAATGTAAGATGAGGGCTGAATCCCCTTTTTTCTTGCTTTATGCCAAAGGGTTCGAGCCTTTCCTGAAGACCTTTCCTGAAGGAAGATAATATTTCCCTGTCCGTTTCGAGACCCAGCCATAACACCCTGGGCCTTCTTGTGCCGGGGAATATCCCCAGACCCCTCAGAGAGATATCAAAAGGTTTGTATGCGAGGCAATCCTTTCCGATTTCCTCTGCCATCACCGGCAGGAGATCTGGGTTGATATTCCCCATGAACACAATGGTAAGGTGTATATTGGCTGGCTTCACCCACCTCACATTAAGCCGGGACCTCCTGAGCTCATCTGAGACAAGGGCGACCTTTTGCTTGATATCAGAAGGCAGTTCAAAGGCCAGGAAGGAACGGATCGCCATATAGATACCTTTTAACGCAGTCAAGGGCCCTTTCCGCGGTCTTTCGCCTGATCTGCCGTCTTGTGCCATGGAAGTGATACCTGAAGGTAAAGGTCTCATCCTCCACCGCCAGCCCAATAAAAATAGTGCCCACCGGTTTTTCCTTACTTCCGCCCTCCGGTCCCGCTATCCCTGTAACCGCCAGCCCTATGTGGGAATTAAAGAGGTGTTTAACCCCCTCCGCCATTTCCCTGGCTGTCCGGTTGCTTACAGCACCATGCTCAGTTATAGTTCCGGATGACACGTTCAGAATGTTCACCTTGGATTCGTCGCTATAGGATATTATCCCACCCTTAAAATAGCGAGAACTACCCGGCACATCGGTGATAAGCCCCCCAATAATACCGCCTGTACACGATTCCGCCACTGAAATCGTGAGGCCCTTCTCACTTAGAATCTTTCCTATCAAATCTTCCATATGCTGATCTTAATACTCCCCTGGTCCAACATAAAGTCAAAGCTTGGAACCTTTATCATCAAATGACCAAGAAGCCAGGAGTCGGAAGTCAGGAGTCAGAATTTTAAACTGCAGAATGTCGAACATGGAATGACGAATGTTGAAGTTTTCTTTTCCTTTGTTATTTGACATTCCCTGTTTATAATTCGATATTTTATTGTTTTTTATCCGTCATTGTGACTACGAATTCCTGTCTCCTCCCCTTTTAGGGGAGGATCAAGGCGGGGTCTCTCGAACACTTGAACCCTGGAATCCTTGAATCCTAACACATGTCCTCCTGCAAAAAACAAGCCGTGACCCGGAATCAGCTATGAGCTATAAGCCGCAAGCTATGACCTCAGTCCCCGAGCAATACCATGAAAATCCTCACGCATATATTCGCATAAATGCCGGCCACTATATCATCAAGGACTATCCCGGTTCCTCCCTTGACGCGTTTATCTATCATACCGATGGGATAGGGCTTTAATATATCAAAGAGCCGGAACAACAAAAATGCGAGGGTAAAGCCCAGCAGTGAGAAGGGGATCAAAAAGACACCCACAAGAAGGCCGGATGCCTCGTCTATCACCACCTCAGGCGGGTCATCCTTCCCCAGTAACTGTTGACTGACGCTGGAGGCCCATAAAGAGAGAGGAATGAGAGCTATCAGGAGTATGATGGAATAGATGGTACCGAGATAGTTGACAATAATGACCGGAGGCGCTGCGGCAAGTGTTCCGAAGGTACCAGGGGCCATACGCATAAGACCCGTGCCGAACCAGGATGAAAAGATCAGGGCGATCCTCCCTCGAAAATCCGCCTTCTGGAATGCCTTCTTGAAGTTCATGCTGTTAGATCGGTTAAAAGGTGTCAATTCCTGATTCGGATTCCCGGCTATGTCTCTCTCTTTGATGCAACCCAGCTATATATCTCTTTTAGAGGGATCCTGTTTTTCTCCGCGATTGTCCTGCAGGCCTCGTATTCAGGGTTCAGATATGACATACCGTCGGGCCGGATAACCTTTTTTACCTTAATCTTTCCCCAGGGACTGTCAATCTCCACCTGAGACCGCTCCAGCACCTTTCTGTCGCTGTATCTGAATCTGATCCCCAGGGTGGAGCTTTCCATGAACAGTATATCCATAAGCTCGTCCCTTTTGTGAGGGCTTCCAAGTACCTGTACATGGATACCGGGCCGGTTTTTTTTCATCTGAACAGGGCTGAAATACACGTCTAAAGCACCCGCTTCAAATAACCTATCCATCATGAAACCCAGCCATTCAGGGTTGTTGTCGTCCAGGTTGGCGTCCAGGATGACCAGTGTCTCGACCCTGTCCCCCGTCTGTCCCCTGCCTATTAGTATCCTGAGCAGATTGGGTCTGTCCGGAAGATCTCTGCTACCGGCACCGTAACCCACACTTTCTATAACCATAGGGGGCATGGTCCCGAAGGAAGAGGAGAACTCCTTGATGAGGGCTGCCCCGGTCGGAGTGACCAGTTCGTGCTGAAGGCCGGAATTATATACCGGAATGCCTTTTAAGAGGGCTATTGTAGCTGGTGCCGGAAGCGGTATCCTCCCGTGCCCGACGGTTTCGGTGAACCCTGTTCCTAGGGGCAAGCTGGAAGCGAATATGGGCCCAATGCCCAGGGATTCAATTCCAAAGGCCGTGGACACAATGTCTATAATGGAGTCAAGGGCGCCCACCTCATGGAAATGTACCTTGTCGAAAGGGAGACCATGTATCTTTCCTTCTTCCCGGGCGATGGACTCAAAGATACGAAAACATCTCTCTTTTACCTCGTCACTCAGGTCTCCTTGGTTTATAACCTCCTTGATATCCTTCAAATGTCTGTGCTGGCCACCCTTTTTTTGATCCTCTTTCACTATGAAGCGAGTGGCTGTGAGCCCGTTTTTTTTCCCCTGTTTTGCGTCCAGCGAATAGCCTCCCAGGGGAAGAGTGGCGAGCGCCTTTTTCAGTTTGTCAAGGGATAGACCCGCGTCAAGCAAGGCCCCCACAAACA
>CAYUYB010000343.1:0-3195 GCA_964449025.1 uncultured Desulfobacteraceae bacterium | reverse complement strand
ATCTCCAACAAAACTACCCATATCGTTAAGGGGGTAATTATAGGGATACTGTGTACTATCAAACCAAGCACTAAAATTCTCGATATTGGGCACGCTGGAACTAAAACTGCGATTCAAAAGTCCAACATCCACATCAAATGTTTCTGTTTCATTATACATTGATCCGGACCTGTCCAGCAGAAGAAGAGCGGCAGCAGGAACCCTTGATGTTTTAAACAAATCTTCATCCTGAATGTGAGCGCTCAAAAAAAGAGGTACAAATATAAAAACTAAAAACATCCTTTTCATTTTAATCTCCTTTTGAATTCAAACCTCTTATATATTCTTCAATCTTTTCGTCAAGGGGACAGAGCTTCATCACTACAGGTATGAGTTTTCTCGTTCTGTTTTCTTCTATTTCCATAAACGAATAATAAATTCTTAACGGATACTTTACCCCTCTTATTTTCTCAAGTATTAAACTCGGTTCAATTTCTCCTTTTTCATTTTTAAAGTCCTCTTCGGGGAAAATTTTTCTCATTTCTACCATTGTCAAGGAAGATACTCCGAGCTTCCTCGCCGATTCATTTTCCAACTCCTCCCATACATGTTTCAACTCTCCTTCTCTATAAAGCGCAGAATATCTATCGAATTTTTTCATCTTTATCGCCCTTTTCATAAGCTCCAAGTCGCGGGGCAATCCCTCTATTTCGGTACCTTTTGAAAAAAGCACCTTGCATCCGCCCCTAAAGATGCCGGAATTCAAATAGATAAACCTCTTTTCGAGATTCCGCTTTCCGTAACTTTGAACTACTGACGAATTCTGAATATCCTCGTATATTCCTTGTATTCCCTGCTTCTCAATCTCTTGCCAATCAAACCTTCCGCCTATTGCTATAGAAAACAGTAACAGTAACATCATCTTATCCTCCTTTTTTAATACATTGTATTACCTTTTTGACCCTGTCCGCCTAAAGGAGACCAGGGACCTGCCGCCACATCGACAACTTTCTGCGGCACTTCAACATCTTCTTTTCTACCCATCAAACCTCCCGAGGTAAATTCATACACATAATAAGAACCCTGTCCCCCTCCGGGGCAAAGAGGATACGGATTTTGTCCGTAAGCGTTACTATAAATCATCGGCACGGGAGCTATAACAAAAGCCCTTGTCGAATCATCACTCATATAAACTCTGTGGACACTTACAATATCACCTCCGCTCTCGAGAGGCATAGAAGTATCAGCAACTATCATAGTATCTATCATTCCTGTCTGCGCGGGAACCAAAGGAATCATAGAAATAAAGTAATCGCTTCCTGTCTCCGCGAGCTGAAGAGCGCCTTTTCGTTTTATCAAATTAATAGTCGAAGCTATATCTCCCTGTGTTATAAGAGCGGTAGCTGTAGTCAAAACAGTAAGGATTACCATAATCCACAAGACAATTATCATCGATATTCCCTTTTTGGCATTTTGTTTTTTTGTTGTGTTCATTACAATCTCCTCCTTTACGGCCTTTTATTCCTGAGAGTCGCCTTACCACTATACTCTATCGTATCCGTAGCATTGGCTATTCTTAGATGATATTCAATACGTTCTATCGGTTCTTCCCCTACAGGGAGTTCCCATTCACCCAGGTCACTTACCTCGGATACCGCAGTTACAGTATCACCAGTGGTGTCAACGTAAACAAACCCCAACGAAACAACATTATCGAGAGCAAAATCACCGTCTATATATAACGTATCTCCGCTTACTTTTATGGAATGAATATCTTCCGGATCAACCGTGCCCACCTGCGCTCCGTCGATATCATTAGAATATCTTATATTATCACTCTCTCCACTTATGATACCAAACGCTTTCGTTGCTCCACTCAAATTGGTCTTATCGCAATAACCTATATTTCTAAGTTCCTTAGCAATATAAGTGGAAGCTTTTCTTTGTATCGTATTAACTTCCGACCACTGCCTCTGACGACGCAGGGACTTTTCCTGATAAAAGAAAACTCTATATACCATAGTTAAAATAATTCCTAATATAAGTATCGAGACCATTAATTCAACAAGTGTAAATCCTTTCTTATTCATACTTCCTCCTAATCATGACGGGAAATGTAAGTTATTATTGTATCATTAATATTTAAATCAGGGTCATTCGATATTACTCTTACTTGCAAACATACTCCGACATCAGAAACATTGGCGGCTTGTTCCGGTATGAATGAATCTATTTCTAACCTCACTCCGATATTCGTTTCGGAATCCGTTGTATCACGAAGTACGGTTCCAACAGCACCAACAGCCCAAAAACCATCGAATCTCGAACCCGGCACCGACGCCGCTTTAAGCCAACCTTTAAATTCTTCGATAGAACTTTCCTGCAAAAGAGTTCTCTTCGCGTTTCTTTCAGAACGTACAACTACCTTTGTGTTTCGAGCATTAAACGCGGCTACTCCGGCTATTACAAGCGCAAATATTAAAAAACTTACCATCAGTTCGATAAGAGTTACACCTTTATTCTTCTTCATTTTTTATTCACCTCCATTACTCCAAGCGGCGAAATATAAAATTCCAATGTTTTTTTTGTTTCGTTATCATAAATTTCAAAAACCCTTAAACTGCTGTTATCTTTAACAAAACCGTCAGCTTGAATAGTAAAAGTTATGGCAGCACCGGTTGAATCAGATATATCAAGCTCTGAACCCATTCCCATTCTATCCTTCACAGTAGCCAACCCCTCTTTCATACATCTCAGCGAATCATCGATCACATCAACTTCTAATATATAATTTACACCATCATTGGCAGCATATCGGTTTGCCCGCTGGTAAAAAGCGACAACTTCATTCCTGGTTTGTTCTAACCTGCCTTTTTTATATAATCCACGAAAAGCCGGTATTGAAAGCGCCGTAAGGATACCTATTATTATAACAACCACTATTAACTCAATAACTGTAAAACCTTTATGCTTCATTTATCCTCCTCTTTCTTTAGTTATACAAATTTTATTCCTAAAACTAAACCTTTCATAAACAATAACTTGGTTTTCGGTAACGATGTAATCCGTTTCGGATATATGTAATTTGTTTCATACATTATCAACCACAAGATTTCGCAAGATTAAAACAATATTTTCAAAAAATTTCTTTTTCCTTAGGCTCTCTTTCAGTGGCGAATTCAACTCTGTTACCGCCTTTTTCTTTAGCAAGATAAC
>CAYUYB010000342.1:0-3227 GCA_964449025.1 uncultured Desulfobacteraceae bacterium | reverse complement strand
AGGTTGAAAGGATAGAGATAGTTAGAGGGACAGGGTCTGTTCTTTACGGCGACAATGCGGTAGGCGGCGTCATCAATATTATTACCAAGAGACCGTCTGAGGAAATGGCCATGTCCGTTGAGGCGGTCGCCGGGAGCTTCGGAAGAAAGAAAGAAAGGGTATCTATAAGCGGGGGGCATGGTGCTACCAGTGGCGCGCTGTTTGCCAGCCATGATTCCACGAACGGGTACCGGCCTGAGAATGGATTCATGACAGAAGATATTGGGGGTCGAATAGTCTATGATCATGATAATTCTTTAAGTCTAAATCTATCCGGGTCTTATCACAAAGATGAATTCGATCTTCCCGGGCATCTAACCGAGGCACAATATCTAGCCAACAGACACATGAACGCCCATCCCCTGGATGAAGGCCAAAGTGAAGATTATTATTTCAAAAGCGGCATGGACCTTGCTCTGGGGGTATATGGAAATGTTGTTGCTGACCTGTCTTACAGAAAAAGAGATAGTGAGGCAAGCTTTCCTGATCCTGACGGCATCTTCCCACAGGGAACCCGCAGTGTCAACGAGACCTGGAGCATCACCCCCAGGTTTATCAGGGATAAGGACCTTTTCAACCATGAGAACACATTTATTACCGGTATTGATGTATACTGGTCAGAGCAGAGGATGGATTCTTTAGGGGGATTTCTTACGCCGCTTACCACAAAAACCGGTTTTGCAAATACCGAGAGAGATTCCATCGGTATATATTTTAATGATGAATTGGCCCTGGCCAATAATCTCATCCTCACAGCGGGAGCGAGACATGAACGTGTTGAGTATTCTTTTAACCAGAAGGATCTTACTCTCTTGCTTGGGCCATTAAATAAAAAGGTAAAGAAACGTGAAAACGCCTATAGTATAGGTATTTCTTATATCTATGGTGACAGCTCATCACTGTTCTTTAGAGCGAATCGGAGCATCCGGTTTCCTCTGACCGATGAGGTGTCATATATTGATTGGGTTGCGTTTGTCATTATGGCGAACACGGATCTGCAGCCACAGAAGGGTCAACATTATGAGGTTGGGATAAGACACTACTTTTCACCCGATGTGGTTGGTACTTTTACTATATACAGAGCAGAGATCGATAATGAGATATTTTACAATCCTCTCACATTCAGTAATGAAAATCATCCTGAGACCCTTCATCAAGGTCTGGAAGCCGGGATTAAGGGAGAGTTTCTAGGGTGGCTTACGGTGTTCGGTAATTATTCTTATGTGGAAGCGGAGTTTAAGAAAGATCCTTATCAGGGGAACGAGCTACCGGCAGTTCCCAATCACAGGCTGAATTTGGGGTTTCGAATCCATAATATCTTCCCGGGCGTTGTATTCTCTGCGGATTATAACTACACGGGATCAAGGTACGCGATCAGTGATCAGGCCAATAATTTCGGGGAGATTGGCGGCCATTATGCGATTAATGGCAAGATTTCGTACGAGTGGAAATCCATCAGCGCCTTTTTTGGTGTGAACAATTTAACAAACCAAAAGTACTCGGATTATGAGGTAATGGATACGTTCCTTACCACGCGTAACTTTTATCCTGCGCCTGAGAGGAACTGGACCGCTGGTCTGGCAATAGATTTTTAAATAGATTTAATTTCCGTTTTTTTATAGACAAGTATTTGATTTTACGTGATGCCTCCTGAAATCACGAATTCAGGTTGTCCCAGGGCGAATGTGTTGTTCACAACAATTAAGACGATAGACAGTGTCTGGATTCTGCGGTTAAACCTCAGAATGACAGAATAGTCCATTTTGTTATTCTGCGACCCTGGATAAAGGCGTTTTCAGGGCATCTTTTCATTTTAGCTGTTGCGAGCCCTCTTCAAAGAAGCAATTTTGGAGAAGACTAAAAAGGATGTAAAATCTCTATGAGACTCTTTTTCAGGTATATCATTCCGTTTATTCTGATATCTTTTATCCCGTCCTTTTCAGGGCAGTCCCATGGCGAAGAGTTTAAAGACTCATTGGGGAGGAAGCTTGTTCTGGAAAAAGACCCTTGCAGAATCGTCTCCCTCGCCCCGAACATTACTGAAATACTCTATTATCTGGGGCTCGGCGACAGGGTGGCGGGGGTAACGGATTACAGCTATTATCCTCCGGAGGCGTTGGATAAGCCCAAGGTAGGTAGCTATATTGACTCCAACATTGAGAAGATCATAAGTCTCTCCCCGGACCTGGTTATAGGCACCAAGGACGGGAACCAGCCAAGTGTGGTATATCTGTTGGAACATGCCGGGATCCCGGTTTATGTGGTGAATCCGAGAAACGTAAGGGATATAATATCAACAATAGGTGAAATCGGCGCGCTATGCGGTGTTTCCGAAAAGGCCCGTTTGCTGGTTGATAGGCTGAATAAACGGCTTGAGGCTGTTCAAAAGGCGGTTGGTTCCGTGAATAGGCGCCTGGTATTTTTACAGATAAATCTTTCGCCCATTATGACGGTAAACAAAAACACCTATCACAATGATCTTATATGTCTGGCTGGCGGAAAGAACATGACCGCTCATGAGCCGATAACTTACCCCAGGATAAGTATCGAAGAGGTGATCAGGAAAGGACCAGATGTTATTATAATATCCTCAATGGACAGGAAAGGGGAATTTGAAAAGGCAAAGGAAGAATGGATGGAGTGGTCATCAATCCCCGCGGTTAAGAATAACCGGGTCTATCTTATTGATTCGGATCTTATCGATCGTCCTTCGCAAAGGGTATTGGACGGTCTTGAAGCGATGGCAAGGTTAATCCATCCGGAGGTTAATTGGGGTCGAGAGCAGCGGGAAAAAAGGCAGTCCAATGAGAGATAGGAACTTTGGTATCAATATGCTATGAGGCTCAAGGCGCATGGCACAAGGCTCAAGGACAAAGTATGTCCTGTTTGACTATTTGCATGAGGGAATAATACCGTTAAGTTATTAACATGATAGACGTTTATGAAAAACATGTCCTGACGCCCGCAAAGGTGGTTACTTTGTCTCTTGTCATGCTTATGATACTTGCCCTTGTCATAATCCTTTCCCTTGTCTCGGGCACGGCGGAGGTATCCTTGAAAGATATTATGGATGTACTGGGGGGCGATATGCCCCCGGATGACCCGATAAGGCTTATTATAGTCAGGATAAGATTCCCCAGGATCATACTGGCTGGACTTGTGGGCTTTGCCCTTTCCCTGGGCGGGGT
>CAYUYB010000341.1:0-3228 GCA_964449025.1 uncultured Desulfobacteraceae bacterium | reverse complement strand
GATACGGCTAAAACCCTGTGGAAGGTATATCTGCTCATCACTTCCCTTGAGATCATACTGCTCCTTTTTGGCGGGATGTCCCTATTCGATTCCATAAACCATGCCTTCTGCACCATGCCAACGGGCGGCTTTTCCCCAAAAAACGCCAGCATCGCCCAATATAACAGCGCCTATCTTGAAGGCGTGGTCATTGTCTTTATGCTCCTGGCTGGCATCAATTTCTCCCTGCATTACAGGCTGATTACAGGACATCCAGCCGTCTTTGGAAAAGATCCTGAATGCCGGGTATTTCTTGTCATGGTCGGTGTGCTTATCACAGTGGTTGCTTTAAACATACATGGGGCCGTCTACGGCTCTATTTTAAAGGCCTTTCGCTATGCCGCCTTTCAGGTCAGTTCCATGATTACCACCACCGGTTTTGTAACCGCCGATTACGAACAATGGCCGGACCTTTCCCGGAATCTCCTGGTCCTTTGCATGTTTCTGGGGGGAATGGCCGGGTCTACCGGCGGCGGTTTAAAGACCATGAGGGTAATATTGCTCGTCAAACATGCCTTTAAGGAGGTCTTCCACATTATTCATCCCCATGCGATCACCTCGGTAAAACTGGGGGGAAAGCCTGTCTCCTCAGAGATATTGAGCAGTATCTGGGATTTCTTTATACTGTACCTGGCCCTCTTCGTGGCAGCTACCCTGGCTATGTCCGCTCTCGGACTGGACCTAATATCCTCATTTGCCTCGGTGGCGGCCTGTATCTTCAATGTGGGCCCCGGCTTGGGACTGGTAGGCCCCGCGCAAAACTACGCGGGGATTCCTGTGATAGGTAAATGGGTTCTTATGTTCTGCATGCTTCTGGGAAGGCTGGAGATCTACACGGTAATAGTCCTCTTAATGCCTGAATACTGGAGAAAATAGCCCATACCACCTCAAGCCCTCTCTCCAGCAGACCCTCAAGGTCTCTTCAATAGAATCCGATCCACTTAATAACGGTCCTGGATGATTCATCCTTTTACCCCTATGTCGATCTCATCGGGTATGCGCGAGATATACCATCAAGTGCCAAAAGACTTTACGATCGCGTCCAACATAGGGCCAAGGTCAGGAATCTTGAATACCATAATGAAGCAGATCAGCAGGGCGTAGATACACAGAGATTCAATCAGGGCCAGACCGATAATCATGGAAGTCATAATCTTCCCGCCGGCCTCCGGATTCCTCGCCGTCCCCAAGAGCGCCCCGTTGATGGCATAGCCCATGGCCAGGGCGGTTCCCAGCGCGGCTACGCCTATGGCGAAACCACTGGATATGGCGATGCCGCAGAAGGTCCATAATCCGGCGGCCCTGGCAGCACTATCATCCCCTGCCATGGCCAATGAAGCGAACCCCAGAATCAGGATACCGGCAAATGTTGCTGATACGCCTTTTTTAGACATGAAATAATCTCCCTTCTTCAATCATTTTAGCTCTTTCTACCTGTTTTGACCAGTTATAGCGTTTGACACCTTCTATGCCTTATGCCGCACGCCCTCAGCCTTTCATTACCTCTTTTTGATTTCCAGACGCAACTCATTATCCCAAATCATTTATCCAAACATGATATATTTGCCCTAGTGGGCTTCTTCCATAGCCCCCGCAAAATAGACGATGGCCAGCAGCATAAAGACCATCGCTTGAATAAAGCTTACCAATACCCCCAGAAAGAGCATGGGCAGAGGCACCAGATAGAGCCCCCACAATCCGAAAAGGATACCCAGTATCTTCTCCTTGCCGAAGATATTTCCAAAGAGCCTGACACTTAAAGACATCACTCTTGCGAAATGACCTATGAGTTCTATCATCAGCATAATAGGTGCAAGCGCCCATACCGGCCCTAAAAAATGCTTGATGTATTTTACTCCATGGAACTTGACGCCGATAATATGGGTCAGAAAGAACGTGCATACCGCCAGAGAAAGGGTGGTATTGAGATTTGCCGTGGGCGAGAAGAAGCCCGGTATAAGACCTAAAAGGTTACTGATAAGTATATAGAGGAAGATAGTGGCAATAAATGGGAAGAATAACCTCCCCTCAGGCCCTGTTATCTCCACCATGAAATCTTCCAGTCTTTCGACTATAATCTCGACTATATTCTGCTTCTTATCGGGAAGCAATTTGATCCCCCTGCAAAGCAAGATCCCGCCCAGCAGGATAATTATCATCACAAACCATGAATGGACGACATGCTCGTATTCTTCGGCGAAATGGGCAAAGCCGAGCGCCCCAAGGATCTTACTTAAGAAATAATAATGATGCTCCAATGTTAAGAGCCCTCCCCCTTTAATCCCCTTATCGCCAGCCTTATCCCCAGGATGGAAATACTTATGACCACGGTGGAAAGACCCATGGCAAGGCCGACAGGGTCTACCCACCCTTTGCCCATCAGCACGAATATGATTATGCCCAAAGACAAGAGCCGAAGGTAATACTTTGCGATAATAGCAATCTTCCGGGACTTAGGTCCGGCATCGGGAGTGAAGGCCTTTCGAATCGTATGCTGAAAGACCTGAAAATTGGCGATAATAAGCAATCCTCCGATGATGGTCCCGAGTGTCCGCGTCGGGCTAAACATGAAATAGCTGGCGGAAGCCAGGATCAGAAGGACGATCCAGCTTTTGCTCTTTAACTCTTCATAGATTACTTCCCAGTCCATCTATACTTGATTACCTAAAGGTCCTTGGTTTTCTTATACATGATATGGAGATTCTTGAATGCGGCAACTATGCCGAAACCCAGAAAAATAAAAAAAAACCACGGTCCTGTCTTGAATCGCGTATCAAGGTAACGACCTATCAATGCCCCCAGGCCTACTGATATGCCCATAGCCAATCCTATGGTGCTGACATACCCCAAGGTCCTGAGCATTTTCCTTTTTTCGTCATCCATGGGACATTAAAAGCTCGTGATATTAGGCGCATATTCTTAGGATCTTTTACTATTACATATCTTTAAACAAAGTCAATAGCTTTTCCTTAACCAAAATCCACCATCAAACTTGCGCATAATCCATATCAGCTCGAGATTTTAATATAACCCTGGCACCATATAGAGGTTATATGCAAGGCGCCAAGGAACGAGGAATCAGGCCTATATCAAACACGCGACAATGATGAGTGACCTCAAGCCATAATAATCTGCGCCATATGGCCCATGGGGTTCTCTTTGAAGCGGCGAACTCGTTTATGCGCGCTG
>CAYUYB010000340.1:0-3243 GCA_964449025.1 uncultured Desulfobacteraceae bacterium | reverse complement strand
GAAAGCTGAATGCAATAAACAGGAAATAGCTGAACGCTGATGGCTGATGGCTGATGGCTAACTAAAGAGGGTTCGTTTCCCAAACGAACTAATGGAAATGGCCTTGACGATTTTTTATTGAAACAAATTGAATTTATAATTATGGTAACCATGAATGCGCCTGTAACACCCAAGAATCAGGTAGCCAGGAGTAACGAGCGGAGGCAAAACACAAGCATGGAAAGGATCCCTATGACAAAGGAAGGCCTTGCTAAACTAAGGGAAGAGCTAAGGCAACTTAAGAACGTGGAGAGGCCCCAAAATGTGCGCGCCATTGAAGATGCGAGGGGCTACGGAGACCTGAACGAAAACGCAGAATACCACGCGGCAAAGGAAAAGCAATCCTTTCTCGACGCCAAGATCACAGAGATAGAAACTGTTATCGGGAAAGCAGAGGTAATAGAGATCGAAAAGGGGCCCGCGGACAGGGCCGTTTTCGGAAGGACAGTGGTGCTATACAACATCGAAACAGATAAAGAGGTAAGTTATCAACTCGTCGGACCATATGAATCGGATCCTGAAAACGGTAAGATTTCCGTCAAATCTCCCCTGGGCCAGGCATTGATCGGGAGCGAAATAGGGGATGAGATAAAGGTAAATACGCCGGGAGGCATCCAGGAATTTGAGGTTTTGGAGATATATTGAAAAACAGTAGCCAGGAGTTAGAATCCAGAAGTCAGGATATTGAATCTAAAAAACAGGGGCAGCGCGCGCAGGGCGCAAGGGACAAGGACACGGCGATGAAAATCTTTATACACGGCCTGGATAGCAGCAACCAAGGGACAAAATCCATCTTTTTCAGGGAACATTATCCGGACATGATAATCCCAAACTTCGCCGGTGAGCTTCATGAAAGAATGGAAAAGTTGAACGAGGTCCTTTCCGGCGCCTCCGGTATCAGGATCGTTGGGTCCAGCTTCGGGGGTTTAATGGGCTCTATCTTCGCAATGGAAAACGAGCACACCGTTGATAGATTAATACTCCTGGCCCCGGCGATAAACCTGCTCGAATTAAGCGGGTATCCATTGAAAGCTATATCAGTCCCCGTTGTTATATACCATGGCAAGGATGATAAGGTTATCCCCTTGGAAGAGGCAGAACGCGCCGGCCGAAAGTATTTCCGCAACCTGACATTTAATAAGGTTGAAGACGACCACTTTCTCTATAACACCTTCGACAAAATCGACTGGGACGCCCTGTTAACTGATGGGGTCAGTTGAAAACGGCCTGTTCGGGGAACAGGCCCTACATGGGATGGTGGTTGTGTAGGGTTAGTTCACCGAACGAACCAATGAAACAGAGACCCCACCTTGATCCTCCCCTAAGAGGGGAGGAAGGGGAACGGCCTGTTCGGGGAACAGGCCCTACAGGGGCAATGGATCTACTATTCTACTGTAGGGATACTTCTTCCATTCCTCTACCATGCCTTTTCTAACCGGATTATTCACGATATATTCTGCCACCTTCGTCAACGATTCATCCTTTCTGACAACGTGATCATAAAAATTCTTCTGCCATAAAGAGTCGATGCCATGTGATCTCTTAACAATCCTTGCTGAATATCGCTTAAAAGTTGAAACCCAGTTAATAAGACTCCTCCGGTATGCTTGAGCCGAAGATAACAACATATGAACATGGTCAGGCATTATGCAGAAACAGAAGAGAATGATCTCTTTCTTTTTTCTCCTGAACTCCATTTCATCTGCTATTATCCCTGCAATTTCAGCATCCTCAAAAAATGGTTTCTTATACGCAGTACAGATGGTAATAAAATAGACGTGACTGCTAGCCATGTAGTTGAAACGGCTAAGATGTATCCTTTTTCGGCGACTGTGTTCCATGAGAAGCCCATAGGTGATGGCCTGTTCGGGGAACAGGCCCTACAGTTTAGGATGGTGGTTGTGTGGGGTTCGATTCCCGAACGAACCAATGAAACAGAGACCCCACCTTGATCCTCCCCTAAGAGGGGAGGAAGGGGAACGGCCTGTCCGGGGAACAGGCCCTACAGGGGTGCGCCCATTTGTTTTCACTTTCTTTTTCTCTTACTAAACGAAGAATGCTTTAATATTATACTTTTCTATATATTTTAAGGATTTAATCGCTATGTAAGTCCCTATCGGTATAGCCAAAAAGCATAAATAAAGATAAAATTTAAGGAAATAAAAACCCCATAGCTTTTTGCAAACAATCCCTATCCCCATTAATACATGAAAAAGAGAGACGATTATAATAGACAGGCCAACGATTAGAGGATAATTAACACCTGTAAGTGTTTTAAAGTAAGCTATAAATCCATACAACCCAAGGATTATAAAAACAAATCCAAATATTTTTATAGGCCTAAAGATATCAACATTTGGCATAATAACATTTCTCGCTGATCAATAAACAAACCCTAATATAATTCGCTATTGGCCAATTGCCATCAAACCTTGGGAAATACCTTTCTCTAACCAAGTTAGACCAAAACCCTTTCCTCCTATACTTATCGTAAATCCAGTCCAGCTACCTTCACACGGATCAGTATACCAAGTGATATTTGCAATGGCCAAAGTAATATTAGTATATTTCATTTCTCCTTGGAAAAATTTTTCTGCATTAGTAAAGTAGAAACTCACGTTTGGGCCTGCGCCGATCTTTCCCCCAGCCCATTCCCCAATTTCTTCCATTTCCATTTGATAAGTAAATCCTCCAAATTCAGCATACCAATTTTTTGCCCCAAAATATATCCCAGTTCCAGCGCCACCACCTCGCGCATTAGGATCATCTTTATACCAACCTGTGCTATAAGCTCCTCCAAAATCAATGGCGACACCGGCTAATCCTATTGGATCACTTATATTAACCGGATTATTTGAGACATACCCATAAAGATTGGCGTCCACACCTGCTATCCCTATCGGATCTGTCCTCAAGTATCTCCCCGTTTCCGGATCATAATATCTGTGATAATTGTAGTGGAACCCCGTCTCCTGGTCATAATACTGGCCGGGAAACCTGAAGTTACTCACCACACTGGAGTTAGGATTTATGTCCGCATCTCCGAAGGGCTCATAGACCGCCTCCCATACGACCATGTTAGTCGAATCTGTAAGTATCTGGGGTGTGCCGAGCCGGTCATTACCGTAATAGTACACCTCGCCGGTTTCAACGTCAACCAGCGCTAAACGGGTACTGCCTCTGTAGAGGTATTCTTTGGAGCAA
>CAYUYB010000339.1:0-3257 GCA_964449025.1 uncultured Desulfobacteraceae bacterium | reverse complement strand
GCGCGCAGGGTAGGGGAATTTTCCCTGACTGATAAACGATTCTCCAAGATTAACAGGTTTATGGCTAATACCCTGTATGACGAGAACCACGGGGGCAGAAATGGTAACTGCCATCTGGCTGTGGGTATGTCCTATTCAGATACCTATGACGGTGATCCGTCGACACTTACCAAGCAACGTAAAGAAGGCCTGGGCTTCAATGACTCGGCCCTTCACTGGGATCTGGTAAATACCGAAGATAAAAGGGTCACCGCATATCTCAAATCCGGGGACAGTATTATCATCTATGAAAAAGGGATGTTCCGGATATAAGATATTTAAGAGACGTAACCTATGCTTGAAAACACCTTCATCCATATCAAGGGCATCGGCCCCCGGACAGAACGGGATCTCTGGCGAAACGGGGTGCAAACCTGGGGTGATTATCTAACAAGCAAAGGTGCCGTGATATCTCCGAGGCGTGACTCTCAGGTAAGGGTACAGCTGGAGGAGTCTATTAAAAAACGGGCAGAGATACGTTTCTTTGTTGACAGACTGTCGGCATCGGATCTATGGAGACTCTATAGTGAATTCAAGCACAGGTGCGTGTTTCTTGATATCGAGACAAGCGGGCTGTATCCCGGAGATGATGAGATATCCGTCATAGGATTGTATGACGGGAGCAACGTCCATAACTTTGTCAACGGCCTGAACCTGGCTGAATTTGAAACGGTTATCGCGGGATATGACCTTATGATTACCTTCAACGGTAGCTGTTTTGATGTGCCTTTCATAAGACGATTTTTCCCTAATATCTCATTGCCTCCCGCGCATATAGACCTGCGATTTTTTATGAAGAGGCTGGGCTATGGGGGAGGGCTCAAATATATCGAAAAGGATTTCGGTATCGTGCGTGACACCGAGATTGAGGGCATGAACGGCTTTGACGCGGTAAGGCTATGGAGGGCGTACCAGCGCGGTGACAAAAAGGCCTTAGGTCTGCTTATAAGATATAATAACGCGGATATAGTAAATCTGAAAACCTTGATGGAGAAGGGGTATGATATAATGAAATACAGGTTGTTAAGGTAGAATAAAGGCTTCCCGGGCTGTCGTTGTTTCCTCCAGTGCAAACCTCTATCTGTCTATTTTGTTTGGGGATGCACGGTAGAAAAGATGCACGCACAACAGAGAAGCCTTTTTTTCTTTTTTAATAATCTAATGCTTTATTTATCGCCTGTAAAGGGGCGTCTAAATAATTCTGAAGATCAAGTCATTCCCTCAATTTTTCAAGCTCTTCCTCCACCTTTGAGAGATTATTATTAAGTTTATCTATTAAGGTCGATGAAGGATAGGTTTCAATCAGGTCTCTAAGTATATTGTATGAGGACAACAGCAATTCCTTCTTCCTTTGATTGTTCTCCGTGTTTTTTGCCATAAGAAAGATCCTGGCTGCCCTGTCCCTTTCGTTGTTTATGAGTCTTTCGGTAGCAAGCCCTTTAAGAGCTTCTATTTCAAGATCTGTCTCCTGTTCATTGCTGAGCAGTTCCAACGCGTCCCTGAACTCCTCTTTTTCGATAAGTTCTCGCGCCTTTAGGATGGTTCGGTTCCTCAGGGAGATGTTATCCTGGTGCATTTCTTCCGCGCGAACCACGACATTCAAGGCCTTTTCTATAATCCCCGCTTCCGGCCCTTCCTCAGCCCTCAGGCGCCTCCTTAGTAACATGAGTCTCGCTTCTGAAAAGGAACCTCCCATAATAAGTTCCTCGACTTTATTAAGGATATCCTTGATTGGCCCCGGATCGTAGAGATAAGACGCTTCAACTAAAAGGTCTTCAATTAGAAACTCCTCCGTGCCTTCTCTCTCATCATGAGCGATAACACGCCTTATGCTATCAAATAGGGCGTCTCTTTCATTTATATTATCCACAAGCCTTTCGTATACCTTGAGCGCCTCTTCCTCTTCTCCCTTTTTGAGAAGCCAATCTATAATCCCCGCTCTCAGGTGGATAAGGTCAGGTTTACCCTCCAGTTGTCCAGCCACTGCTTCGCCTGTCTCTATGGCCTCTGTTAACATGTTATTTTCAGCCAGTGAGAGGGCAAAGAGAAGCCCTATGTCGAGCGGCAGATAATCTGCTCCAAGTTCCTTCTCATATTCAGAGCACTTGGATATGACCCCCCGATAATCCCCGGACAGATAAGAATTCCAGATCTCCCGCTCCTTTGATGAGAACTCTTGGATACTCGCTGAGAAGGAAGGTCCTTTACCATTGATCTTATCCATGAAGTGTCTTTCCGCCAGGGCAGCCGAACGGGTAAAAAGGGTCCGGATCAGTTCTTGGTAAGCCCTCTCAGACATGTTGCCCAGGGCAATGGATCTGACCTTCTTATAATCCGATAGCAGCTGCTCGATCATTTCCTGATCCGGCCCTGAGATCCTTTTGTTCTCTGAAAATTCCTCCAGCATGGCAATCTTACTGTCGATTATATCGGGAGGCACAAGAGGTGCCGTGATCCCGGGGGCTTCGCGTCCCGTGGGCTCTTTTGTTATGGTCTGAGTCGCGCAACCGAACACCAAAGGCATGACTGATAAGACAACGAAGAACATCTCTATTTCAGTTTTCCTCTTCATTATACACTCCTTTGACAGGCTCAAAATCCCTTTTGAATCGCGGGAACACCCCACCTGGTTCAAGGTGTGAAAAGACTTCAACGGTTCCAGCAGCGAGATCCTCTTGGCCGGGAAGCCGCGGAAGTCCCGTGTTTGCAAAGACCCTGATAGGATTCATGGTATTATCTGCCAGTAAGGGATTTGGTTGTAATATAAAGGCCAAATCAGCAAGCCGGAGACCATCTTTGTATTCCCGGCTGTTTACAATCACATTCGCAGTGTCTATCCATAGGGGAAGGGCCCCGGACGCACCTGAGATATTGATGTCTTTCCCCTTCATGGGACGGTTGTCGTCATAACCCACATAACTCGCTATAACGTATCCCTGCTCCACATGAAATCGACCTGTATCCGGATCCAGACTCGGGACTATACCCACGAAACTGGAATTTCTGAAAAGGTTGGCTGTCCCTGTCTTACCAAAGACAGGGACGGGTATATCGAGGGTGTTACTATCTGAATTGATTGATAATTCAACCGCTCCGGTTGCCTTTCTGCCGGTACCTTGCTCGGTTACCATCCGGAGTATCTCCGTTACTGAGCCCGATACCCGCTTTGATAAGACCTTTTCCGGCCTGGCCACGTATTCCCATATGGTCTCCCCGTT
>CAYUYB010000338.1:1812-3260 GCA_964449025.1 uncultured Desulfobacteraceae bacterium | reverse complement strand
TTACACCCTCAGATTACATTCATATATAACCGGAGTTCCGCCAGGTGATACGATTTTCAAGGGGACCACCATCGTATAAACCACGCCCGCCGCATCTGTTACCGTGTCATTTAAAACCGGAGCCGTTAAAGCCGCTCCTGCTGTATTTAAAGGCGATAAAAGCAATCTTCTGTCACCTATCTTAATTAAAGTTCCGTCAATGTGCCGTGATTCCCAGTCTACAACCGCGCCATATCCGTATTGAGTGATTGTAGAGCCCCCTGTATAGCCGCCTGTCGCCGGGTTATAAGTTCCGGGGTCTGTGTGCTTTAAAGTGACGGCCTGCCCCATTTCTTCAAGAATATCCTGAGCGACGTCCGCTATTTCGTCATAATCAAAGGTCATTTTCTTCTAAATCCAAATCGTCAAAATCATCCTCAATCTCATGTTGTTCAACATCAATCGATTTTGAAGAAGGAGAAAAAGCCGGGTGCTGATCACACCATATAGAACAATCAGCCTTTGAATCAAATTTCATGGCCTTTTCGATATTTCTGGTCAATTCCATTTGACCAGGTTCGTAGTTTTCAACCGCATAAACGCCAGGATGTCTATCTGATTCAGCTAAATATATTTTGTTATTCATTTTTTTACCCTTTTGATTTTTAAAGAACATTTTTAAACCCTTCCCAATGCGACACACACACCGCCGCCCGGTTTCAAATATGGAGATATCATAGCTTCAATGGCCCGGTATCTCTTGTATTGCGGAGACGTTTTATCCCATTCGGTTTTTATCGGCCCCACTGTGACGGACAATTTTTGTTGTTTCAGATCCGGGGCCAGTGACCCTGAACTTGCCTTTAATGCCAGTTCGGCACACGCCCTTTTTACCTCTTCTGGTATTTCATCCGTATCAACCTGCCAGCTATCCCGGACAACTCCCATTCTAGGCCAGTCAAGGGCCTGATCTTCCGTGTATCTGACGCCTTCCCATCGGTTTCTGAACATCTGAATCATGTAATCAGTGGCAAGTCTCAGGTATGCTTCCCTGTTTGTCTCTGCTTCGCCTTCATCAAGTGCCGCCCATGCTGTCACGCCGCGATTCGTGAAATATGTTGAGGCATCGGCAACTGAGATATATGATTCAGCCGTTGAAAGTCCGGTTCCATCTTCGACTATGAGTGCCATATTACAAAGATCCTATTTTCAGTCCGAGAAAAGCGGCGGCCCCGCCTATAATCCCGCCAATAGTGGAACATGCCTTATTAAAAAGAGAGCGTTTTTCTAATTTTATTACCCGTTTATGTATTTCCTGTATTCCGTTAAATAACATCCAGCCCTGTTCAGCCGGTTCCATTTTTTTAAAGGCTTCCTCTGTCAAATTTACCGAAAATCCATTTGTCATATTATTTATTAAGCCTGTGCCTCTTTAGCAAGTAGGGCCTCTACAAGACCGGCTTTGTCCA
>CAYUYB010000338.1:534-1712 GCA_964449025.1 uncultured Desulfobacteraceae bacterium | reverse complement strand
TCAGGAAATTTCGTTAAAAATTCCTTGGCATCAATTCTGTGACAGGTTAAAGATGCACCTTTATTTTTCAGATCATAGATTGTGACAATACCTGTATCTGTAGCCATGTTTCACGCTCCTTTTGTTTTTTAAAAGGGGCCATAAAGCCCCTTATTATTAATTTTTGCGCTTGATTGACAGCCAGCCGGTCCAGGTGATTGTTTCAGCTGTGCCGTTATAAACTTCCGTGTATGCTCTGAGATAACGGTAAACTGTCCCGTTTTGTTCATTTCGGAAAGGAACAATAAGCCTATCGCCTGCCGCGCCTATTGCGGTTCCGCCAACAAGAGTATCAGCATGGCCTAATTTAACCTGAGCAAGGTCAAATATATCAGTACCGCCGAAGGCTGCCGTATTTGTGCCCTGAATTTTCAAAAGGTAATACTCATCAGTTCCGACCTCTATCGCGTCAATATCACAGACCATAACGCCCTCAACAAGGCCGTCGCCAATATCTAAGACCTTAGCAACATCCAGCACTTTTCCGGCCTGAGAAGCGGTTATGGCGGAAACAGCACCCGCACTGTCCAGGGAATCTTCGACAAGTAATTCCGAATCATAAACAAAATCTTCTTTTAAGTATGTGGTCATGATAAATTCTCCTTATTTATAAAATTTTTAATAAGTCCTAAGACTTTTAAAATCTCATGACTTTTAAAATAATTATCAGATTAAGCGGTAACTGCTGTAGCCGTGCTGATATTCCATAACCTGGTTGCCGCCCTCGGATGATAAAGGGCCATTCCGACTAACCACTCTACGAGGGTCCGGTAAATAACGCCGCTATCGGTAAGGCCAAGATCTTTGACTTCCATCACGGCATTTTGGATACCTTCAACATGACCGTCACTGAAAGATACAACATAAAGACTTGTAGCGTCAGCGCCCGCGTCACCGGCTGTCTCAGTCAGTGGTATAATATCTGTATTGGTATTGTCTTTTCCAGCGTCCAAGATAGGAAGATCGGCATATTTGGCAACCTGACGGCCCCAGTCATCATGGGTATACTGAATAAATCCGCCGATAGTGGAAGTCCGGCTGGCAATAGTCATTAACCGTCTCAGTTTCTTATTCATAATAAGATGAGTGGGGTTTTCAGTCTGATCGATTGCCTCATCAAGTTTAGCCAAAGATAAGGC
>CAYUYB010000338.1:0-524 GCA_964449025.1 uncultured Desulfobacteraceae bacterium | reverse complement strand
TGGTAACATGGATTTTTTGATCATTGTCCAGTCGCCTTTGAAGCCCATCAAACTCTTTTGGGTCTGAGGTTGAATCACCCTTAATGATCATCCGGGCGATTTTCAGAGAAAGAGCTTTGACTTTCATGATCTCGTGCTTGCCCCTTACCTCTTCGCCAAACATTTTAATCAAGGCTGTATCGACATCCAGAGTTCCACCTGCGATTTTTAGAGGATCATGCATCGGATTGATAACGCCCGCACTTGCCGTGTACTCTTCATTAATTCCACGGAAGGCCACACCGGGCAACGCCGCTTCCTGGTCATAATCAACTCCGCTGCCTTTTATTGTTTCAATTGTCATGGCGTTCAGGATTGAACTTGACTTGGCGAACAATTCTATAATTGTTCCGCGTTTGGTTTTAAGTCCCGCGCCCTTTGCGTATTCTAAAAGTGTCATTCCCATTGTCTTATCTCCTTTTTTGGTTTGTAGTTAAAAATAAAAAAGCCAGACTCCTAGAATCTTTTTATTGACTCCTTGAGTC
>CAYUYB010000337.1:0-3272 GCA_964449025.1 uncultured Desulfobacteraceae bacterium | reverse complement strand
GCATCGATATTTCTGACACCCCTTTCCGACAGGAGGATATAGCGTCTCTCCATCTCCTGGACCGTCCATTTGAGGAGCCTGGTGGCCTCCTTCGGCTGCGTTATTACCGGATACAGAAGGTGTGGGATGTCCTTGTAAACGGAAAGTTCTATCCTCTTAGGGTCTATAATCAGAAATTTGACCATTTCGGGAGAGAGTTTGAAAAGAAGACTGTTTATCATGGCGTTCAGGGAGACACTCTTGCCGGTGCCTGTTGCGCCAGCGACAAGCAGGTGGGGCATCTTGACCAGATCGGTAATAACAGGAGTACCGGTTATATCCATGCCCAGGGCTATGGTGAGTTTGTAGCTGGAATCCTTGTAATCCTGGGAAGAAAGAACCTCTTTGAGGTACACATTTTCTCTTTTGTTGTTGGCTATCTCTATGCCTATAGCTGCTTTCCCGGGGATAGGAGCCACGATCCTTACGCTGGGAGCTCTGAGAGCAAGTGTAAGGTCGTCTGCCAGACCGGCAACCTTGCTTATCTTGATCCCGGGGGCGGGCTTGAATTCATACATGGTTATAACAGGCCCTGGAAGGATCTCAATAACCTCTCCTTCCACTCCGAAGTCGCTTAACTTCCGTTCCAGGCGCCTGGCGTTCATCTCCAGGCTTTCCCTCTGTATCTCTAGTCCTTTTTCTGTGGGCGGATCATCCAGTAGTTCCAGGGAGGGGAGATTGAAGTCTCCCCTAATGTTCATAAAGGTGAAAGACTCCTGTTCCGGCTTTTTAAAGTTGTCCTTCTTCGGCTCTATTATCTTGACTCTCCTTTTTTCTGTTTTGCTCTCTTCTTTTATAGCGGCCCTTCTAGCCTGTTTTTTTCGTCGTTTTTCCTTCCGTTTTGTGTTGTATTCTCTTAAGCCTTTCATCAGGATCGAAAACCACACATACAGCCTTGAAAAAAAACGGCCGAAGGAAATGTGTGTGCAGACCATGAAGGATATTATGAAGATTGCTATGAGTAAGATATTCGCGCCAAAGGAATTCATAAACCTTTTTATGAAGTCTGCGACGATATCTCCTAACAGCCCGCCACTTTGTAGTTCTCCGCCCCTGTAAATTATTTCGTCCAGTTGCAAACTCATGATCCCGGAAAAGGAAACAAGAAGGCAAAGTATGGCTGTAATGCTCTTTAAGGGCGGCAAAAGGAGACGGTCCTGAAAAGAAAGGACTGCCATGAAGAAGAAGATAAGGATGAGCCAGAATGATGAAAAACCCAGCAAATAAAACAGATAACCGGAAAGATGAGAGCCGAAGGCCCCAAAAAGATTATGGGGCTTTCCGGTGCCGTGGGATTTGATCCAGAATAGGGGATCGTCAGGATAATAGGTGAAAAGGCTGACGACAAGAATAAGAACAATAAGGAGAAACACGATACCCTTAATCTCTTTCTTGACAGGCTCCGTCTGTGTGTTTGACATTTTTTTCTTTTTCACCTTTTTACTCATGAGCGGATTTTTATAATATCAGGTTGTGATGGAATTCACCCTTATCCAAAAGCGATTTACCACAGAGAGCCAGAGGGCACAGAGGATATTTTTTTAATCCAAAAGTGAGATCCGCCACAAGACTCAGGGGCACAAGTGCCTGTTGGATTAAAAACCTGATCCATGCATTTTGTGTTTTTGATCGAGTCTAATTAAATCAAATATTTCAATCTAACAAATCAACAACATGTTTTTGTTTTGGACGGCAATGAACGTAAATACTATATGAATAACCGTTAAAAGTTGAAAGGTCAATAATCCTTATCTCAAACAGGGATAATAATCGGCAGTATTAGCGGACTCCTTTCAATAACCTTGTAGAAAAAACGTTTTAGCCTTTTTTTTATATCCGGACCCACCTCTGTCCAGTCGATATGGGCGGGGCTTTTAATCTCATCCAGCAGTTCAAGTACAATCCGTTTGGCCTCTTCCAGGATAAAGCCGCTTTGATCTTCGAATACAAAGCCTCTTGAGATGATATCAGGGCCGTAGACAATCTCGCCGGTATGTTCATCGACCGCGAGCAGGGCTATGACCACGCCGTCACCGGAAAGCTTTCTCCTGTCACGCAGTACCAGCTCGCCCACGTCACCGACCCCTTTGCCGTCGACGAGTATTCTCCCCGTCTGAACCTTGTCTCCGAATTCTGCTTCTCCACCGGAAAAACAGACCGTGTCGCCGTCCTCTACTATCAAGGTCTTATCGCGGGGCATCCCCGTTTCCACTGCTAGCTGTATATGTTTTATCAGATGCCGATATTCACCATGGATCGGAATAAAATACCTGGGTTTTACCATATTCAACATTAGTTTGAGCTCTTCTCTATAGGCGTGGCCGGATGAATGGATATCGGACACTTTTTCATATATCACCTGGGCCCCCTTGCGGTAAAGGCTGTTTATGATTGAGGTAATGGCCTTTTCATTGCCGGGTATAAACCTTGAGGAGAGGATTATGGTATCTCCTTCTCTTAGTATGATATCCTTATGTCGGCTTTGGGCTATCCTGGTAAGGGATGACATGGGTTCTCCCTGGCTCCCGGTGGTGATAATAACGATTTGATTATCAGGAAAATCTTTTATCCTTCTTTCGTCTACCTCGACATCCGAAGGAAAAGTCAAATAACCCTCCTTTAATCCTATCCGGACGTTTGTTTTCATGCTTTTCCCGCTAAAGGAGATCTTACGGTTGAATTTTAGGGCGAGGTTTATAATCTGCTGGATCCTTGTTATATTGCTGGCGAAGACCGCAATGATAAGCCGTCCGCCACACTCTTGAAATATCTTCTCCAGGGTCTGTCTAACATCATTTTCGCTGAGTGTATAGCCGTCTTTTTCCACATTGGTGGAGTCTGATAAGAGAAGGAGCACCCCTCTTTCCCCGTATCTGGAGAAAATCCCGAGGTCTGTGAATCGACCGTCAACAGGGGTGTGGTCGACCTTAAAATCCCCGGAGTGAATAAGAACTCCTTCAGGCGTTTCAATGGCCAGCCCAACACCGTCTATGATGCTGTGATTTACGGCGATATATTGAACCCTGAACGGGCCTAATTGTGAGATATCTCCTGCCTTAACCTTCTCCATCCGGACGGTCCCGGCAAGATCATGCTCCTGAAGCTTCTCCTTTAATAATTCAATGGTAAAATTAGTCCCATAGACGGGAACATCTATCTCTTTTAGAAGGAAAGGCACGGCGCCTATGTGGTCTTCATGACCATGGGTAAGGATGATGGATTTTACCTTGTCC
>CAYUYB010000336.1:0-3279 GCA_964449025.1 uncultured Desulfobacteraceae bacterium | reverse complement strand
TTTACCTGATCAATCGCAAAGAGAAGACATTCGAAGAATTCTTTCCGGGGCTAAAACCGAGCTTTGACCACGATAAGGAAATGTTCAATACCTGCCCGGGTCCTATAAACCCTAATGATTTTTCCGCCCATGGAGTGAGCCTGCAGCAACAATCATCAGGGCTGTTTCGCCTGTACATGATCAATCATGGAGAAAGGGAGGCCATAGAAGCATTTAATATAAATGTTAAGGGTGCTAAACCAACGATTAGTTGGGTGGGTTGTGTATTATTACCCGAAGATCTCATGGCGAACAGTGTCGCGATTCTACCAGATGGCGGATTTTTGACAACCAAGTATTTTGATCCGACTGTGCCGAATTCCATAGGAGAGCTCATGCAGGGCAAGATCACCGGTGGCGTTTATGAATGGCATCCCGGCAACGACGTTAAAGCCATACGCGGCACGGAGCTTTCAGGTGCAAACGGGATCGCATTATCTCCGGATAATGAATGGGTCTATGTGACGGCCTTTGGTTCACGCGAGATAGGCCGTTTTGACCGTACAAAAAGTCCTATTACAATGGAGAAAGTTAAAATCGACATCATGCCTGATAACATCCGTTGGGGTGATGATGGCATGCTTTATACCGTGGGTAATAATTATGTGCCGCCTGAGGAATGCAAAAACCCACCATGTCGGACTGGATGGTCCGTATTTAGTATCCATCCCGAAACCCTGGAATTGAAACGAGTAACGGGTGTTGATCAAACGGCAGCTCAGCAGAATGGCACTACGGCGCTTGCAGTGGGCAATGAGATATGGGTGGGAACCTTCTCGGGTGATAAGATTTGTTATTTTCCGAAGCCTTAAAGGCGGGTCACTTTAATAGGAAGTCTTATGAGTATCAACATATCAAGGAGGGAATTTCTAAAGGCTGCGGGTGCGGGATTATTAATGCCTGCCGCCGGATGTGCCTCAACAACAGGCCTTAAAGCCGCATTTCAACCGCCTCCTCATGTTGTCAATCGCACTTTAGGCAAAACAGGCATGAAGGTTTGCGGAGTAGGCTAAGGGATCGGCTTCGTGCCCTTGACGGAAGAGGTCTCCCGTGCATTGGACACGGGGATTCATCGCTTCGATACATCACGGGATGTCGGCGACAGCGAAAAGATCTTTTCAGGCATTATAAATGGCCAGGATCGGGTGCGCGCCCCGTATTACATGATATATTCTTGAAAATATAGGATATTTCATTGCGTAGAAGGGCGAAGAGGCATGGAAGACCGGGATCTATTCCCCCCACTGAATCTCAAAGATATACTAAAATCAAAGATATGCTAAAAATTGAACGGCTTTCAATCTTCAGACTACTTAGAAGGAGGGGAAAATGGGAAAGTCTAAAACATTGTGGTTGAGATCAGTAATAGTTTTATTTTTTGTTTGTTCTATAACCCTGATGCATGCGAATACTTTTGCTGCTGAGCCCGCAATGAAGGCAGAAGGTGTTTCATTTGAGGTGCTTAATCCTGAGGCCGAGTGGATTATGCCATCTGAAATCTCACTGATTTCTCCCCGGCTTAAGGGCCTGTCCCAGAAGAAAATTGGGTTGCTCTATGCCGGTAAATCGGGTGGAGAGTTTTTTCTAGATGCGTTAGAGGTACTAATGAAGAAGAAATATCCTTCGGTCACGATCTCAAGATATACTCGGTGGGTGGATAACGCAGAGGAGAGGATTGTGAGGGAAGAAGATGCCTTTGTTTATGCGGTGGGAGATGCCGGCCAGGCAGCCTGGGACAGCATAACTTGGACTGTGAAACTGGAGAAACAGGGTAAACCCGGTGTTGCTGTTTTTGGTGACCGCGTGCTGTATAATGCAAAATTAGCCGCTGACCGTCTTGGCATGCCGTCAGTGCGTATGGTTCCCCTGCCCAGTATGGAATTTTATCCGAACAGGGCAAGCGCAGAGACCATGATGCCCTGTGCCGAAATGGTTCTGGACGATATAGTAGATGCGCTAACCCGCCCGGTACAGCCTTCAGAGAAAAATGCCGGTTTGAGACCGAAAAAGGCGGCGCCTGAGTTTGTAACCATTACAGGCGACAGCCTGGAATCCGCCTATGAGACATTCTACCAGCTATTCATGGATAATGACTGGGGCGATGGACTCCCACTGGTCCCTCCCACACCCTATAATGTCGAACAGATGTTAAAGGCAACCAGCCTTTCACCTGATACAAAACTAGGTACAATACAAGTACATGACGGGAGTGCCGACCTGGTGCATGTCACTGTGGAGAAAGTTGCTGTAAATGCTGTGATGGCCGGCGCTAAACCGGAATATTTTCCGGTTATTATCGCTGCCATGGAAGGAGTATCCGATAGGGGATTTTCCAGTCACATTTTTTCTTCTGACGCGTCCTTTAACCTTTTAATAGCCGTGTCCGGCCCCATTGCGAAAAAAATCAATATGCACTCCGGAACAGGCTTCCTGGGGCACGGATGGCGGGCCAATAATACCATAGGACGCGCTGTGAGGCTGTGCATGAACAATATAGGCCATTTAAGACCGGGAAAGCTTGATACGGCATTAACCGGCAGGGCGTCATCCCATACTTTTTACGTGTTGGCCGAAAATGATGAATTAAGTCCCTGGGCCCCTTTTCACACCGTGCGAGGTTACCGGGCGGAAGACAGTTATGTTACAGTGTCCGGTATAGGGATGATGGGCAACGATTTCACTATTTACGGCGGCGGGACCGGAGGCGCCTGGAAAGTTGAAGGCGTTCTGGAAAGCATTGTTAATAAAATTGCTCCTAACCGCAGTATGTTTGCAGGAGCTTTTGCCAGACCTTTAAACTATGTTTTCGTATTGAGTCCCGATACGGCACAGGAACTTAAGAAACGGGGCTTTACTAGGCAGGGCCTTCAGGATTACATTATCGACAAAACGTCCGTACCCTATGAGGAGTTGAGCGAAGCTGAGATAGAGGGGCTCAAAAGGAGGCTTTCGGAAAAGTCCGAAGCCTGGGGAGGAACCGGCAATGTTCCTGAAGACCGCATACCTGTGTTCTGGGAGAACCTTAAACCCGGAGGCAAAATACCTGCTGTAGTTTCACCGGACAACCTTAACATCTTTGTATCGGGTGATGTGTCAGGCTATAATCTTGGAGCGCTTTATCTGCTCGGGGGCCACTCGATTAAACCTGTTCGATAAAGGAGGCGCGCAGAGCAGGGATAAGGAAAATGGTAATCACTCATCCCACTGATGAGGCATGAGATTATTCATGGCTACTCTGCT
>CAYUYB010000335.1:0-3295 GCA_964449025.1 uncultured Desulfobacteraceae bacterium | reverse complement strand
GACCGAGCGGATAATGGTGCGATTCCTAGAGGGATATATTTTCACATATCATTAATCGAGATATTAACCGCAGGCCTCACGGACACACAAAATAATCTGATAGTACCAAAAACAAGATACAAATATTGAAATAATTCGAGTTAATAAACAATAGTCACAGAAAGAAATACATTAAATCCCTCGTATTCACTATCTGCATTAATCACTAAACTCACTTCAGTCCCATCATCCCTATAGGCTGTTAAAATGCTCCCGTCCCCAGAGTGCATAATGGTATCAATTTCCCAGCCGTTTTTTACCAGCTCTTCTTCATAGAAATCAAAAACTTCGTCAACCGTTTCTGCTGGAACTGCATAAATAACCTGAAAGTCTTTTGGTTCTTCCTGGCCCATTTCCATAAAATACCTGCGAATAGATCCGTTAATGAGAGGAAAGTTTTCAGGATCTTTTCCGCCAACAGCTTCAGGAAGTTCTTTCATTTCCGACGCGGTGGTAGATTGCGATTGATCGGATGTTTGACCGGGTGGAAGCGCTTCTGATTTCGGTCCGCACGCGTTTAACGATAACATCATCATAATAAGCAACCATATAAATAATAGATTCTTCTTAGACATCATTGCCCTCCAAATATTATTAACTGGACTTCATATTGAGTAAAGCCTGAATGCCACGCCAACATAAAATTACCATCGTCTTTTTCAAATGGGCGAAGTAATTTTGGTAATAGTTTCTATATTATTATAATATGGATTAATTATACAACTATTATTATCGAGATGTTGGAGGGAAAATGAATGCCTGGAATTCTTATCCAAAAAATATTCCACCGAATCAGGGTGAGTACATAGTTGCCAAATTAGGATTTGTTACACATAAACGATATCATAAGGTTGGCAGTCCAGTAGTAAAAACAACATGGTTCAGCGAGAAGTCCCCATTTGACGGATCGATATTTGCTTGGTCAAAAGGTGGACCCGGCACGCCCTGCGGGCAGTTCGAACCTACGACCGAGCGGTTATTTATGGAATTCCGGCTGGGTTACATTTTATCATATTAATAATTAGGCATGCATCGCCGACCTAACACTTACAAAATAGGCGCGGAGGGTTTCATACCCACGACCTCACGGATTATGAAATGATTCCAATTAGGATATAAATTATCATTTTAATATGTCAGGATAAGCTTCAATATTAGTGGCACAACATTCGATTTCTGATCATACACAAATAGTAAATTAAAGATTCTTGATTATTAATTTCTTTTGTAAAAAATTAAAGTTTTTTGATTTTAAACCTCGTAAAAAATTGCCCAGCAGGATTCAAACCTCCGACTTCTTGCACCCCATTCAACTACAGATCTATCCACAGCGTAGTACAGCGTCCATTGTGTCCATTGTGTCCATCTTATCCATTGTTTTTTCCCTGGTTGCACACGAAAATGGGAAAGGCGACTCTAAAAAGGGAGGTGTGTATATACAATCTGTTATAATGAATTTAGAAATTAAACAATTTACCAGGTGTATTCGTCAAAGATTATTATCAACCTCCTGGCAGCCTGACAGCAAATACATGTATCGAGTGATAATTAAGGATGGATTAATGGCAACAATAGAGAAATGCGATTTCTGTCATGAGCAGGTTTATGTACGGCAGGGAGGGTTAACGATTGGCTTCATGGGGGGGGGATCTACCGATTTTGATGAGACACTGAGGCAGGCCTCCAAACGCAAATTCGTGTGCCCATCCTGTTCTTCTATCTTTTGTCTGGAGTGTGGGAATAAGAAGGGGCATGATCTCGGAACAGGGAGCACGCACTGCCCAAAATGCGGAATGAAAGTATTGTAACTTACACTATTTAAGAAGGGGTAAAAAAGCAGAATGACCGCGGGGAGGCTCGAACCCACGACCTCACGGATTATGAAATGATCCCAATATGGAAATAAATTATCATTTTAATATGAAAGCATAAGTTTCAACCTTACCGGAATAAAAGATCAATTCAAATTGAGAGGATTAACCCTATGACTTTTCTAAAAATGCAGATCGATGCTTATAAAAAAGGAATTAAATACCTTAACGAATGTGGCACGTTTACCTTTGACAAATATAAAGAAGCCCATCGCATTGCTAAATCACCCGTGGATGAAACCCAATTACGTGATATGTGGGATTCTTGCATGAAGATGTGGTCATCAGAAACAATGCGTGAAAATACCATCGATATGTTTACAAGACTTCTCAAAAAGTCTCAAGGAAGAATGGCGACCTAGAAAACGTCTAATTGGAACTGTATTAATACCTAATTGTTCATATCACTTGCATAGATATAGTTTTTATTGGGAGAGTGGCCTATTAAATTTTACGAACAGCCACAGCCCATAAAACTTTAATATCACCAAGCCTTTCTCAGAGAACGAAATCAAGCGTCTTCTCTCTGCCTGTAATTAATCTAATTAAGATACATCTAAAAACTGGTTATGATTTACTTAAAGATATTGATTTCCCTCGGCCGATAGCCCAAATAGTGTACCAACATCATGATAGAATCAATGGTTCGGGGTATCCCAGAAAGCTCAAAGGGGAAAGCATAATTCTTGAGGCCAAAATATTAGCTGTGGCTGATGTAGTTGAGGCTATGTCTTCTCACCGCCCTTACCGACCTGCTCTAGGAATAGATGCAGCTCTAGCATAAATAAAAGAATACAGCGGCACCTTATATGATGCGAAAATAGTAAAATCCTGCCTGCTATTCCCCCATCCCCACCCAGTCCACCTTGACCTCGCCGCGCGCGCCCGGGCGCTCGCACAGCTCGCCGGTGTGCTGCATGACGCAGCGAATGTGAGTCAAAATGGTTTCTTTAATTTTGAATATTCAAGTTCATTCCAATAGGTATCAAACCCCGCAGGTTCATGCTTCTCACGCACCATTTCCTTGGCAATCAGCACGCCCGGAGAGGCGAGGATTTTTAGGCAGCTGATTACCCAGGGAAAGAACAACACCCCGCCCACAATCCCAAATGGAACGCAGAGCAGGTCTTCCCAGGGAGAGATAAGTGAATAAATACAAAAGAAAGCCAGTCCGAGAACCGCCAGGGTAATCGCAGCAAACTTGACGGCATCCCAGGGGTTTCTGCGGGTACATTCTTTGCACAGATACACTTCCTCATACCCGCCAATTTTGTATGTTGTTGTCGTTTTTGTGCCTCGCGCAACCGTTTTTGTATATTTCCCGGTCTTTTCCCCATAATAGATCTTGTACGGTTTCCCTGGATTTTTCTTACATTTCTGACAAA
>CAYUYB010000334.1:0-3303 GCA_964449025.1 uncultured Desulfobacteraceae bacterium | reverse complement strand
TCCCTCCTGAGGCCCGTAACTGGTGCAAGCCCAAGACCACCCTTTTGGCAGGATTTCCACATGAAGAATTATTCAAATATGCCGATATCCAGAACATTGACCTGGTGGTTTTAGGTGTAACCGGTCATGGTCTTGTGGAGTCCTTATTCGTGGGATCCACCACGGAGCGTATCATACGTAAGGCACCGTGCGCGGTCCTCTCGGTGAGGCCGATTTGCAGGGCAAGGCCGTTAGGAAATAGATAGAACTGCTGCTCCGCGGATCTTTCCCTGTTTAAGCAGGCCCAGGACATGATTGGCCTCACCTAGTTCAAACTCCTCGATTTCAGGGTAAATACCTATCTCGGCTGCAAGGGGAAGAAATTCTATCGCATCCTGCCTGGTGACATTCGCCACGCTTTTCAGCTCCTTTTCATCCCATAAATGGTCCGTGTAATCCAGTTCGGGTATGGATTCGATCTTCCGGATGGCATTGATGACTATCCTGCCTCCTTTTTCCACGTTCCGTAACGCGTGGCGCACTGGTTCTCCCGCCGGTGTAAAATCAATGGCACAATCAAACGGTTTAGGGGGCGTATCTTCGGTAGTCCCCACCCAGTCAGCGCCCAAGCTCAGGGCAAGCTCTCTATGATGACCGGAAGATTTACGGGAAAATACAAAGACTTCGCATCCCCAGTATTTTGCCACCTGTATGGAGATGTGGGCTGACGCCCCGAAACCATAGAGGCCGATTGTCTTGCCCGGCTGGAGCCCGGACGACTTTAGGGCCCGGTATCCTATAACCCCGGCGCACAGGAGAGGCGCCGCCTGGGAATCAGAAAATATGTCAGGTATGGGATACGCGAAATCTTCCCTAACAACTAGATATTCGGCATAACCGCCGTTTGCGTCCAGCCCTGTTGCCTCAAATCTTTCGCATAGATTCTCGAGACCATTGAGACAAAATTTACATCTCCCGCAACTTGAATAGATCCAGGCAATCCCTACCCGGTCTCCTGGTTTAAAACGCGAGGCATTAGGTCCGATTGTATCCACCCTTCCGATAATCTCGTGACCCGGGACCAACGGGAGATATGGGGCCTCAAGTCTCCCCTCGATCTCGTCAAGCTCGGTATGACACACCCCGCAGGATGATACCCTTACAAGGATCTGTCCCGGTCCGGGGACAGGCGTGGGTATTTCCACCATTTCCAGCGGGTTTTCCTTAAAGGGGAGATCGGGCAGCATACGCGATGTGCCTTTGGTTTTGATCTCGCAGATCTCTTTTAGAACTATTGCTTTCATGTTCATGTCCAAGCCCCTGTTTATTACTTGATGGCAGCAGCTATGCTTTCCGCGGTTTTTTTGATGGCGTCCATATCCCCTTGCCTCATCTCCCACGAGGTCATGGGGAGCTGAGGACCTCCGCTTGTTCGGGGGATTAGATGGAGGTGATAATGCATCACCACCTGGTTTACTCCACGGCCGTTAAGTTGTAGGAGCGCTACACCCGCAGGATTCAAGGTATCTTTTATAGCCTGAATGACCTTTTTTGACGCCAGATGCACAGCCGTAAGGTCTTCCCAGCTTATATCCCAGAGATTCTCAGCGTGTTTTTTGGGGATAATAAGGGTATGGCCTTCGGCAACTGGATTTATGTCTGCAAACGCCAGGCACTTATCATCTTCATAGACCTTGAAGCAAGGGATCTCCCCCTTAATGATCTTACAGAAAATACAATCTTCCATATTAAGCCTCCTTTCTTGTCCCACTGGGGATAGATATAAGGTTCTTCTCCGAATTAGTTGAAAAAAGATGTCAAGGTTCCAATGATTCAAGGATTCACGTATCTGATTTTGAATGACGTTATAATCAGATTTTTGTTTTAAAACACGTTAAGCATCATACTTGAGAGCATGAAACACAGCATCCGGATCAGGATAGGCCCGAACCTGATTTCCTCCCTTCTTAGGGGAGGAATGAGGTGGGGTCTAATGAAATTATTCCAGGCCCCCATTACCCTCTTCGGTAAAGCCCGCCGGATCCCAATGCGCCACCACCTCATGCTGGTGGAGCTTTACCGCTGAATCCCGCCGGTAACCAGCGAATGAACAATATCTGTAAGGGATGATAGCCCGGGATCCGCTATATCGTCAAGCAAGCGATAAAGAGAGTTCAATGCCGGAGAAATATAGTCCTCAAAATAGGTCTTGCCCCGGACCATGGAAAGGAAAGAGAACGCGCCGAGTATCTGTAGGTTCCTCTGCACAGCCAGGTAGGGAAAGTATCGTTCAAATGGATCAACCCATTCCGGTTGGTTGTCTTTAAGCAGGGCGAGATAATGCCGGTACAGGTATCTTTTTTCATTAGCCGACATATCCACATAGGGATCGATTATAAGGGAGGCCAGGTCATAGGCAAGGGGGCCGAGCCGGGCGCCCTGCCAGTCGAGCACCCCTATCTTATGGTTATGGATCATTATGTTCCTGGATTGAAAATCGCGGTGCATGAAGTGGCGGTTATTTGCCTTGGACGCCATTGAACATAAATAGTCAAAAGGGGCTTCCAGCTCCGGCCACTTATCTTTAATCCCGAGGTAGTTGGATAAGAAGGAATCCCTGAAATAATCAGCTTCCTGATGGCGCATGACAGAATGATCATATGTCTTTGTCTGGCAGCACCATTTGGTATCAAAATCCTTTACCCCTTCGATCTGCATACGAAACAGGTTTTCCACTGTTGTTTCATACAGGGGTAATCGATCCTTATGGTATGCGGAATAATCCTGGAGGCTTTTATCTCCCATGTCTTCGATGATAAACCAGCCATTGGCAAGGTCGGAGCGCGATATCCTGGGAACAGGGAACCCCTTTTTAAATAGATGATTCCCGATCATGAGATAGGCGAGGTTTTCTTTTCTTCCATATTCATTGTCCGGGGGGTTTACCATGACAACAAAGCTGGGGGAATTATTCAATGGCATAATCCTTATAAAAAGCCTTCTTGAGCCGTCACCTGTTAGTGAATGGGAATCAAATCTCTTTGAGGGCAGACCCATCTCCTTTAAAAAGGCCTTGATGAAGGCATTTAGCGAATCACTGATCAAATTAATCCTTTGAATCTTAATGTGTTTGTTTTTTTACGAGATCGCCGGTGATCGGGAACCAGTTATTAGCTATTAGTAATTAGGTGTTAGCTGTTCTCGCTTGGGCCCTTGGTTATGTGTTCTCCCCTCCTGGTAGACCCCCTCCCGACCTCCCCCTAAAAAAGGAGGAGGGACTTCCAGCGCGCTATAAATCGCCCCATTACAATACTCTCTGAGCTA
>CAYUYB010000333.1:0-3308 GCA_964449025.1 uncultured Desulfobacteraceae bacterium | reverse complement strand
GAGAGAAAAGCTCAAAAAACTTACTCCTACAGAAAGAGTTAAGATTGTCGAGGACCTCTATACAACAGCCCTCAAAGTCCATGAAAGTATAAAAAAGATGAATTCCCCATGATTATTGAAACCTTGAAGGACATCGCCTCAGGCCTTAAAAGGGCGGAAATCCCCTCTATGGTCATCGGTGGTCAAGCAGTGGCCATGTATGGCAGACCACGGTTTACGCAGGATATTGATATCACCATCGCCTTGACCCCGAACGAGGCGGAAAAAATTATCAGGGCTGTGGAGAAGTCATTTGCCATCCTACCGGACGATATTCAACGGTTTATCAAAGAGACCTGGGTCTTGCCGTTGGAACACAGGGAAACAAAGACGCGAGTGGATATCATCTTTTCTATCACCCCCTTCGAACGGGAAGCAATTGAAAAGGCACGGGAAATAGAGATTGACGATGTCTCTGTACCATACATCTTACCCGAGTATTTAGTTGTACAAAAAATAATTGCAGGCAGGGCAAGGGATCTAGAGGATGCTGCAGGGATAATGGAGGTCCAAAGCGAAACCATAGATATCGGAGAAATTGAAAGGCTCATAAAGACCTTTGGCAGAGGTGAAGAAGGAAAAGCATGGCGGGAAAGGTGGAAGAACCTCAAAAAGGAGCTCAAAAAATAACCGCATGCCGATCAAAAAGTAGGGGGGGGAAGATGGACACATCATCAGTGCAACGATGGCGACACCCAGGGGGAAAACTGAGGGAGCTTGGGCCGGAGACGCTTTCTGATCCCGAGCTCCTCGCCATCCTGATCTCTACGGGCATCAAGGGCAAACCCGCAGAAAGAATCGCCGAAGAAATCCTCGCCAGATTCGGGTCGTTCAAAGGGATGGTCAATCAACCACTCAAACAATTCCGGGAGATAAAGGGTCTGGGAACAGTTAAGGTCCACCGCATCGCCGCCGCCCTTGAGATCGCACGGAGGATGGGAGACAGGTCATAAAAAATGAAATTTGAGGGAAGAGAGGGCATTTAAGCTAAGAGGTGGCTGTAAACAAAAAGGGGTTGCAATGGAGAAGTTCACGTTACAAACAATTTTACGTGATTCAAACTACAATTTGACACTTTTCAGCGAAGCGGACATCAATGCACTGGAGGAGAAAACCAAGCTGGTAAAGAACAAGCCTTACGTTGACTGCATCATCCGTCAAAAAGAAGTCCAGCTTAAACCAGAAGAAGTCGTCCGCCAGCTTTATACACTGAAGCTCATCAATGAATACGGTTATCCTAAGAAGCGGATACGCTTTGAGCATCCAGTCCAATTTGGTCGGGAGACAAAGGCAGCCGATATCGTCGTCTTTGACAAAGACAGGCCGACTGTTGAATACATCATCGTTGAGGTCAAAAAACCGAAGCTCAAGGACGGCAAGGAACAACTGAGATCATACTGCAATGCCACCGGAGCACCCATAGGGGTATGGTCAAACGGGGGACAGATTTCCCACTATAACCGCAAAGACCCGAATTTCTTCGAGGATATCACCGACATCCCGCGAGCCGATCAAACGCTTGAAGATATTTTGAAAGAGCGTTTTACCCTGCGCGACTTGATTATCCGCGATAAAATTCCCAATGAAGGCAAATCTCTTAAAACCATCATTACCGAAATGGAAGACGAAGTTCTTGCAAATGCCGGCGTTGATGTTTTTGAAGAAGTTTTCAAACTCATCTTCGCTAAATTATATGACGAACACAAAAGTCAACAGGACAAGAACGTCATCAATTATTTCCTGCGAGATAAGAAACTACCGCAGGTAGCCGAACAACAAGCATCCTATGGCGCAAAAAGCGATGATTCGTTTGATGCGACTAAAGAAGCGCTGCAAAAAATAGATGACTCCGGCTTCAGGGTCCTTGAATTCCGTAACACCGGCCAGTCCGAGGGCGAGTTAAAGAAGAAGATCCAGAAACTTTTTGACGATGCCAAAAAGAAATGGCCGGGCGTTTTCCCTGATGAAAGTAGAATTGATCTTTCGCCTTCGCACCTTTCCGTCTGCATTTCAAGCCTTCAGGATGTTAAGCTTTTCAATTCCAATCTGCAAGTCATAGACGAGGCTTTTGAATATCTGGTCAGTAAGTCCTCTAAGGGAGAGAAAGGCCAATATTTCACGCCCCGGCATGTGATCGATATGTGCGTCAAGATGCTTAATCCCAAGCGGGGTGAATATATGATCGACACCGCCGCTGGTTCCTGTGGATTCACTGTTCACACGATCTTTCATCGTACTGGACACTTGTTTGAAAATACGGAGATTTCTCAGGAAGAAAAAGAGGATGTCCTCAAGGTCTTTGGCATTGACTTTGATGAAAAGGTCGTCCGGGTGGCCCGCACGTTAAACCTCATCGCTGGCGATGGCGAAACAAACGTCCTGCATCTTAATACGCTGGATTATGACCGTTGGGAAGAAATCGTTAATAACCTGGAGTGGCGGGATACTTACGGTGGCGGTTTTAGACGCTTGGAAACCCTCAAAAAAGAGACTAACGGCTACAAAGAATTTCGCTTTGATATCCTGATGGCCAATCCGCCGTTTGCCGGAGATATTAAGGAATCCCGCATCATTCATAAATACGAGCTCGGCTATAACAAGAAGAACAAACCAAAGTCAAAGGTAGGCAGAGATATTCTCTTTATTGAGCGAAACCTTGATTTCATCAAGCCGGGCGGCAGGATGGCAATCGTTCTGCCTCAAGGGCGCTTCAACAATACATCCGACAAAGACATCCGAGAATTTGTCGCTGGTAAGGCCCGCATCTTGGCGGTTGTCGGCCTACAGGGCAACACCTTTAAGCCTCACACCGGCACAAAGACAAGCGTCTTATTTCTCCAAAAATGGACCGAAAAACTCTGCCCAAAAAAAGATGATTATCCTATCTTTTTTGCAGTATCAGAGAAATCCGGCAAAGACAACTCCGGCGAATACGTCTACGTCAAAAATGGTGCGGGTAAGCCCAAGCTGGATAACTACGGTCATTTTATCGTTGATCACGACCTGCACAATCAAGGCGGCGCGTTGCCGGAGGGCATAGCTGAGGCGTTTATCGACTGGGCGAAAAAAGAAAAATTGAGTTTTTGGAAATAACTTATGCAAATATCTCTAGTTAAATACAACGAATTAGATCACGGAGTCAGGCTTGATGCGGAATACTACGAGCCTAATTTTCTGGAAGTCGAAGAGATATTGCGTAGCGTAAATTGCAGAATTTTAGATGACGTTAGTAAATCTGTTAAGAGCTTTGGGGCTTATGCTTTATGCAA
>CAYUYB010000332.1:0-3322 GCA_964449025.1 uncultured Desulfobacteraceae bacterium | reverse complement strand
GGAAAATCAAAGAGGCCGGGCAAAATCCGTCAGGGTGTGACAGGGAAAACGGGTGACCCCATTCATAGGAATTATGCACGTTCCGCACGAACGTCCCCTCTTTTACGACATATGCGATTATTTTTTGACATACAATGTTGAATTCCCTATAATTCATTCATCAAAAAGCGAGTTCTATCAAAGAGCGCTTAATTGAAAAGCAGTAATTAATCCATTCACAACACCACACTTGGAGGAAACCATGCGAAAAATTATTTTTATTCTTCTTATTTTTTCTTTCCCTGGAACCCTTTGGGCAGCTGATCCAATCATAGGCACATGGAAGACCAATATTGAGAAATCAAGTCTTCCTGCTGATCAACAGGGGATAAAAGAAGATATAAACGCCTACCGTGAAATTGAGGGAGATTTGATAGAATTATCCATAAAAACTATTAATCCGGATGGCTCTTTATATACAGCTTTATGGACATGGCCTAAACAAGGAGGATTTGCCAAGTGTCTTTCCAGAACTATCCCGGAAGGATTGCTCTATGATGAAGTGCTTGTTGAATCAGGTCACTGGATTGTGTCCATCACGCAAGATGGCAGACAGGTTGCCTTGTATCATAAGATTGTTAGCAAGGACGGTAAGACGATGAGGCAGACCTGGACAGCTATTGATAAAGAAGGTAAGCCTATTCATATAAATAAACTGTTTGAAAGACAATAGCGGTTTTGTCTGTGAATAGTGAGATTCTGTTACTTTGAGTTTCTTAGTTTCTTATGGACATCCCTGGGCTATAATGACACTGTACCTTGGATCTTCAGAATACGATACAAACAATAGGGAGGGTGAACAATGGAGAAAAGGGATGCGATCCTAGAAGCAATCAACAGGGTGGAACACCCGGAAGTTGCCATGTCTCTGGTGGACCTTGGCATGGTTCGCGACATCGAATTCGATTCACAGGATGACGGCGTTATCCTCACCCTAGTCCTGCCGTTCTTCGGCATTCCTCAGGCAGTGCAGGATTACATGGTCAACAGCCTGGGCCAGGCTATCAAAGAGGCAGGGGGAGAATTGAAGAATGTCAACCTAGCCCAGATGACAGATGAAGAACGCCAGTCTTTCTTTCAGAAGGAAAATGCCAACTGGCGAACCTAGAATGCTGCAGATGCTCCTTGCAGGACCTTATGCGTCTTTAAAAGGGGACAATCCTATTTTGGCCAAATGGACCGATCATATCTAACAAACCTCCTAGACCAATAATTGGAGATATCAGTAAAATTATTAGTTAGGGTTATAAATGGAAAAAAGGACAAGGAATGACTTTTTATAAATCAATCCTAGATTCCAGAATTAGCCTGAATGACAATGTTTGATCTTTCCAGTTGATGAAGTTATTGAATTTTTAAAGAGCGTCCCGGTCATTCCCCGGCTTGCCCGCTTCGTAAAACGCTTGCCCTATGAAATGCTGGGCATATTTTATTGGGGCGAAGCGTGTTTCACTTGGGACCGGGAAATCCGGCCCCACCCCGTCATTCCCCGCGCAGGCGGGGAATCCACCACAGCCATCATTCCCCGCGCAGGCGGGGAATCCACACCCCGTCATTCCCCGCGCAGGCGGGGAATCCAACCTTTAGGACCTTAAGGATAAAGGTTCTTATTCGTTCAATCAGGGCAGCAAGGATATTTTATTTTTGCCAGGAAAATCAAAGAGGCCGGGCAAAATCCGTCAGGGTGTGACAGGGAAAACGGGTGACCCCATTCATAGGAGTTATACACGTTTTGCACGAACGTCCCCTCTTTCACGAGGACAGACAATAGATTTGACTGTGCCTGAAAAAAAGGCTATAAAATATGCCATTAATTTATAGAAAGTCCTATAAAAAACTATATATAACTAATAGCCTCTTCCATTTGATAAGAAATGACTTTGGAAAATAAAACTTTAGCCTATTGGATTGACTTATCGGAATATGACTTGAAGGTTGCCGAATCTCTGTATGAAAAAGGGCATTATCTCTACATGGGATTCATGTGTCATCAGTCGGTAGAGAAGATGCTAAAGGCGATTTATGTGGTAAAATTTAATGCAGCCCCTCCTTATATCCATAAACTCGATAAACTGATCGAGTTGACGGGATTGAAGGATGCGATGTCGGAAACCCAATATGATCTCATAGATGAACTTATACCGCTTAATATCCAGGCAAGATACCCTGTTTATAAGGATGAGATCTATGAACTGATCGATGATGTTAGGGCAGAAGATATACTTAAAAAAACCGGAGCGCTGATTCTATGGCTAAAAAAACACGCAGCATAAATTCAGATTTAAAGGAATATATCAGGCTTCTGAGAGATTCCTATAATGTCTATGCAATTATATTATTCGGCTCTCATGCTCAAGGGAGGGCAGGAGATTACAGCGACATTGACCTTGCCGTGTTTTCGGATGATTTCGGGAAAGACCCCTTTCAGGAGATGAAAGGACTTTTAAAACTAAGAAGAAAGATCAACCCGGATATTGAGCCTCTTCCGTTCAGTAAACAGGTCTTTTTTGAGCATGACAAGGCCGAATTTGTGAGCGAGATATTATCAAGGGGAAAAGTCATCTACAAAGAGGGACGGACCTATATATAAAAGACGATTAAGCCTTTGATCCACGGGACTTACTTTTTCTTGCCGACCGTCGTGCCCACCTCATCACCGACCGGAACCCCCGGGATCCTCCCTGCCCGCTTGTGCCTCGCAGAGGCAGGCGGGGACTTGCCTTTTAGCCTTCCACCTCTGTTCAAAGCCATATCCCCGCCGCTCCATAAATTTATAAAACATGACTACCTATCAGTCATTCCCCGGCTTGCCCGCTTCGTAAAACGCTTGCCCCATGAAATGCTGGGCATATTATATTGGGGCGAAGCCTGTTTTACTTGGGACCGGGAAATCCGGCCCCACCCCGTCATTCCCCGGCTTGACCGGGGAATCCACCACACCCGTCATTCCCCGCGTAGGCGGGGAATCCAGATTCTATATCGACCCTTAAGCTTTTTATGAATGACCTTTGATTTTGTATTAAACTTGAAAAAGATAAAGTTTCTTATTCGTTCAATCAGGGCAGCAAGGATATTCTGGTTTTAACTGTAAAATCAAAGAGACAGCTCAAATTCTGACAGGGTGTGACAGGGAAAATAGGTTGATAGGAGGATTTTTAAAGGAATGATTAATGCCTGAGAAAAATTTTCTAGGTATGATTTATTTTTGTTGATAAAGAACTTTTTTCTCTTGACGTGTCCTCTAATGACTGACCCTGATGACTTTTTGCAGACTTTTAATTAT
>CAYUYB010000331.1:0-3348 GCA_964449025.1 uncultured Desulfobacteraceae bacterium | reverse complement strand
AGGAAGCCTTTTTGAAAATGATTTTAGGTATCCGTGGCTCTAAAGAGTTGAATAGAGAAATAAAAAAGAACTTCAATATCTATAGGGCCACCGGCCGGGTACGCAAAAGAAGTACCCTTTTCACCGGTTATTTTGAACCCACATACGAGGCAAGGCTTAATGCCGACAAGGTCTTTAAGTATCCAATATACACTGTCCCCCGTGATCTGATTAAAGTCGATCTATCCCTTTTCAACGAAAGATTTGAGGGGCAAAGTATTACAGCAAGGATAGAAGACAACAAGGTCCTGCCATATTATTCCCGAAAAGAGATAGAAACAGAAAAGGCCCTGGAAGGGAGAAACCTGGAGATAGCTTGGCTGAAAGATCCTGTTGATGTAGCATTTCTGCATATCCAGGGTTCAGGCCGTTTAAACTTGTCCGATGGAAATAGGGTCACGGTTGGCTACATGGCGTCAAACGGGCGGCCCTATCACAGCATAGGGAGATATATGATCGATATGGGTTATATGGGCAATGAGGGGGTGTCAATGCAGGGCATCCGCGATTATTTCGGGAAACACCCCGAGATTATTGAGGAAGTTCTGAATCATAACCCGTCTTATGTGTTCTTCAGGATCCTGGATAACGGTCCCCTAGGCAATATCGGCGTTCCTCTCACCGCGGGCAGATCTATAGCCCTGGACTCGGGACTTTTCCCCAAGGGTGCCCTTTGTTTTATATCATCCGAGAAACCTGTAATAAGACCTAATGGAGACATAGTCGAATGGGCAAAGTTCTCCCGTTTTACCGTGAATCAAGATACGGGTGGAGCCATAAAGGGCGCGGGCAGAGCGGACATCTTCTGGGGAAACGATAAATATGCCGAGTTGGCGGCCGGCCATATGCAACATGAAGGATATCTGTATGTCCTTATAAAAAAACCCGAGTGAACCAAGACATATCACGCCTGGATTACCTTATGGCTAATATGGGGTCACAGCTATTATTTTCAAAAGACGACAAGAGCATACGGCGAGACGTAAGGCGTGAGGCGCAGGCTTTGCGAGTGATCTACTAAATAGAAAATCTGGAAAAATCCGCCAGTTTCAGAAATAGTTCCGCAAGGTGTTGCAATACAGCCACCCGATTATCTCTCAGCCTTGGATCTTCCTTCTTCAGGACCTCTACACCATCAAAAAATGCGTCAACCGGTCCCTTGAGTTTGGCCAGGACATTCAGTGCATTGAAATAGTCCCTCTTTTCCATAGAATCGCGGATCTCTTTTTCGAGTTCCTGAGAGGCCTTCCAAAGGTCCCTTTCACAGTCTTCTTTAAACATGGACTCATCCACTGTTAAAGGCCCCTTCTGGCCCTTTATTATATTGGAAACCCTTTTAAAGGTAAGAGCTAGAGACTGAAAATCGCCTGATTCCGATATAAATCTCCTCAGATGCCGTATCCTCACCGAAAGCTCATAAATGTTGTCGAAATCTGCTGAAATAACCGCTTCAGTAAGGTCATTTGCGTATCCTAGAGCAGACATCCTGTTTTTATATCGCTCTCTGAAGAAATCAAGCAACCCCCTGAAGGCCTTATTACTATCAAAACTTACACGACTCCTCAATATCTCCAGAGACCTTGAGATGAGACCGGAGATGGACACATTCCAACCAGTGTTCTCCAGGATCCTTATGATGGCGAGGGCGTGCCTGCGGACGGCGAAGGGATCCGTCGCTCCGGTGGGCTCCAATCCGATCGCGAAGCATCCCCCTATCGTATCCATCCTGTCAGCCAATCCCACAATGGCCCCTATGGCGGATGAAGGTAAACCGTCATCCGCCTTAGCTGGAAGATAGTGTTCGTGAATTGCAACGCAGATCTCTTCCGGATAACCATCCTTCCTTGCATATTCCCTTCCCATGACACCCTGCAGGGTCGGGAACTCCTTAACCATCTCAGTCACCAGATCACATTTGCATAATCTTGCGGCAAGGTTGACACTATCTCCCTTTTCCGGTGCTATCTGTTCGGCCAAGTATCTAGCTAATTCGGTAAACCGTTCTACCTTGGCAAAGGAGGTACCTAATTCCGTCTGGTAAATAACCCCTCTCAGGTCTTCCAATCGGTCTTTAAGGGGCCTTTTACGGTCTGCATTAAAAAAGAAAACCGCATCGGACAACCTGGCCCTCAAAACCCTCTCATGCCCTTTTATGACAACTGAATCATCCTTGGGAACGGTATTATTAACTGCCACAAAATGGGGTATTAAACTTCCATCCTTATCTTGGATTGCAAAGTATCTCTGATGTCTTTTCATCACCGTTATTAAAACGGCCTCAGGAAGCTCCAGGAATCTCTCGTCAAATCTGCCGCATATGGAATAAGGAAATTCCACAAGGTTGGAAACGGTTTTTACCAGATCCACATCTTGGACGGGGACTGCCCCGACGTCTTTCGCCTTCTTGATTATCTGGCCTTCGATCTCCTTTCTCCTGTCCTCAGGGTCTATCATCACCCAAGATTCCTTCATCTTCTTGAAATAATCCAAGTGGTCAGTTACTTGCAGCGAGCGGGGAGACATAAACCTGTGTCCCATGGTTCTGCTCCCACTCCTTACGCCTGCCATTTCAAAGGGGATCACTTTGCCACCCAAAAGGGCTAGAATCCAGTGAATAGGCCGAACAAAAGGGAACCCGACGCCTCCCCACCGCATGGATTTAGGCCAAGGTATCCCGGATATTACCCGGGGCAGGATATTCGACAGGATTTCAACGCTGGGCCGACCGGGTGTATGGCGCTTTAGACTAAGATATTCTCCCTTCGGGGTTTCCACAATCCGGATATCATCAAGGGAACACCCGTATTTTTGCGCAAACCCTATGGCAGCCTTTGTGGGATTTCCTCTCTGATCATATGCCGCTTTCCTCGCCGGTCCCATCAATTCCTGGAACATCTCTTCCTGTTGCTCCGCAATCTTCTGGCAAAAAAGCACCATCCGCCTGGGTGTCGAGTGCACAAAAAGTTCACCCGAAATCGCGATTCTATTTTTTCCCAGGCTTGACCTCGTCAGGAGCCTCATCTCTTCCATGGCACTATCGAGATAACCTGAAGGAATCTCCTCAGTGCCTATCTCTACTAAAAGTTCAACAGCCATAATTTCTCTCTTTTGGCCTCTTTCCAGCTATTTGGGTTTTTCGATGACAGCTGTTGGCTAACCGCGACTCAACCGAGCTCGTCGAAGCCTAAAAGCTCCATCAATCTTTATACAACAAAGGGTAACCCATCTCTTCCCTCTGGGCCAGATAAATCTTCGCGGCCCTTCTCGCCAGGTTTCTTATCCTGTCTATATACTTTGTCCTTTCAGCCA
>CAYUYB010000330.1:2075-3360 GCA_964449025.1 uncultured Desulfobacteraceae bacterium | reverse complement strand
CGTTCTTTGGATGCCAGCTCATTATTAGTAACTTGTTCACTTTACCTTCCCCCTCGGTGTTTCGATTTTGTGCTCCTTTTCTCACTGAAAGAGGACATTTTAACTTTGGACAAAGGGGACTCTACAACTTTGGGATAATAAAATAAATTGTATTATTAACTTAATGTCTCGTATAAATTAGAATAAATTTACGAAAACGCACTAATGTTATAATATTTATTACATCTGTCAATTATATTTTTCTTGATCAGAATGTGTGGTATGTGCTTGTACCATCGCGCCTACTTTATTGCTCTCACAAGTCATTCGTTTCAGCCTTACCAACCGTTTGTGTTATTAACTGATTAGGAGGATTTATCATGATGTATCGAAGAAACTTGCCACTCAAGGCACTGCTAATAACCGCGTTTATCCTAACTACCTGCACACCACAACCACCTCCGCCTCCTGAGGCCATTTCCACACCCACAACAATTGTCGTAATCAGCCCAACCAACACTACAACACACGCCCCTCAGCCGATCCAAAAACCTACAAACACTCCTCAGCCCACGCTCGAGCCGCCTTCTATCGAGGGGCGCGTTACCATCGCAGCTTCAGGAGAAATACTGCCTAACGCCACCGTGGAGTTGAGGGATGCCGCTGATAATCGGAAATTTATTGCATCGTCATCCACGGATGAATCTGGTTATTACCGTTTTGATGAGATTCCCGTAGGAGAATATTACACAGTCGCTTATGCAGAGGGGTATGCCAGGGAGATTTATGATCAAGCCACTGCTATCCAAGAAGCTGCAGTAATACAATTCAACGGGCTCCCGATCGTTGGGATCGATTTTGCTCTCAACGAAGGGGGGGCAATCATTGGGCGTGTGACTACAGACGAGACAAAACCCGTTGCCAATGCCCGTATATATGCTATTGAGGCAAAATACGCCTGGGTCGACGTGTTGGAGTACGAGACAATTACCGATAACGAAGGAATTTATGAAATTTCTAACTTACCGCTAGGTGAATACACGATTGTGGTTGCAGAACCAGGTTATGTCCAAGAGTTCTACCAAAATTCGCATTATCTTTCGCTGTTCACACCCGTGGAAGTCAGACCGCCCGTGGTAACAAAAGACGTTGATATGAATCTAGATCCCGAAGGACGAATAAGTGGGCAAGTAATTGATGAGATGACTGGTGAGCCTGTTAAAAACGCCTTTGTACATTTATACCCTCAAGGCACGCATGATGCTTACACATGGGGAATCGTTTTGAAAAACGAAGACGATGGCAG
>CAYUYB010000330.1:0-2065 GCA_964449025.1 uncultured Desulfobacteraceae bacterium | reverse complement strand
GCCACCTTCTCAATACCTGGTTTCTGTCAGGGTTGACGGGTTTGCAGACGAGATCTACGATCACAAGCCGGGATGGGATAAAGCAGACTTTTTAGATGTGAAACCTGGAAGCGAAGTCGGAGATGTTACCGTCCGAATGCGTAAAGGGGGTCTGGTGACCGGGCATCTTTTTGATGAGCATGGCAATCCCCTGGAAGGGTTTTTGGTAGATATCCAATTGCCAGACACCGACCATGCCAGTGCGATGCCTGGCCACACACAACCAGATGGAAGCTTCTCTGTCCACATGCCTACTGGTACTTATATCGCTTATACTGCAAGGGTTCCCGGTTATATTCCTAAATACTATATAGACACGTACTATCCCGAGGGTGCAACGACTATTAAAGTCGATCTGGATGAAGATGTGAGCGGTATTGACATTACCCTAGAGCTGGCTGGGAGTATTTCCGGTGTAGTCTATCAGTCGGATGGTGTGACGCCCGTACCGGATGCACAGGTTTATGCGTTTCCTCTGGACGGAAAAGTGGGAGCAGGTGCAACCACGGATCAAAACGGGTTTTATATTATCGAAGGCATACCCAGTGGCCAATACCGGGTGGAAGTAAAGGCGCCCGGAAGTGAACAAACTTTCTATTATCCTGGCGTGATAAACGAAGAGGAGGCAATACCACTAAATGTGACCGCTCCGCAAGTGACAAGTGATATAGATATCATTCTGCAGTGACTCATTTTTTCGTGTTTCCATCATCACAGATTAGCATTTTCAGTGGAAAAGGTTTAACGGAAATCCCACCAATTGCTACTTATTATATTCAGTCTAACCTGCCTCCTAAAAACTGATCCACTTCTTAAGTTAGTATTGTGGGTCAAAGGAGGCAGGTGTTATGGTGAATGTAGTCAAAATTTTAACAGTAAGAAGGAGTCCTTATGTTCAAAAACAAAAAATTAATTTATAGGATCGTCGCCGCGATCTGGTTTGTGGTTGGAATCCTGTCAATCGTGGGTGGTACATACCGGTTAGCTCTCCTGATGTTTATTATGGCTGTGCTCTTTTTCCTCCTTTCGAATTGGAAAAGGAATGGAAGCACAAGCGAATCCTCTGAAGAAAAGCAGGAGTAATGAGGATTTGTGAACCGATACGCGTTTCTGACTTGCCACAAAGGTCCCAGAGACTCCCGACTCAGCCGGCCAGATAAAAAAGCCGCTACGCGAGACCCGGCGGGGACGCGAAGCGGCATACCACATAGGGGCGATAAAGGAAACTGAATCGCCATTTACATTGTGCCACGGGGGATTAGAAAGGGATATTGTTAGTTGAGTGGGGAATTTTGTATGACTGGCGAGATAAGCAAAACGCTGAAAATATACCGGTGTTTTACTTATCCCGTCTTTCTTTTTCCGCTCAATCCCCCAGTCATCTTATGCAAACATCGCACTTGGCCTCGTAAAGACCGTTGGTGATCGGCGTTCCGCTGCAGTCGCGGCAGGACCAGGCACCCGCTCGCAGGTCGGTGCGTACCCGCAGACCGCCGCTGGCAGAAATCGTTCTTAACAGCCCCTCTGTGTGATTATTCGGTTTCTTTTCAAATCCAGATGTTTTAGTTGGTTGCCTTGATCGCATGCTCATCCCTCCGGGTGATTACGAAAAGTTGCACACTTCGCAGTGGGCCTTATTCAGCGTGCTTGGGTCAACCCTATCGCCTCTGCAGCTCTGGCACGACCACCAGTACACTTTCGGCGCCGGTTGCACCGCTTGCGCTGGATAATAGCTGCCGGGTGTTGTGGAATACTCGCCGTAGCCCGCTCTCAATCCAGTCCGGATCCTCAGGCTCGCCCCCCTGGATTTATTGGAACGAAATTGGTTTGACATATTACCTCCTTTTTCTTCAGATTATTATCTATTCAATCGACCTTGAAATCAATACGTCTTTTGATATATTACCCCCCCCATTCATTGATTCGAATTCATACTGTGGAGTGTTTATCATGCCAGGGGCATGACAGCCATGCTTCAGCGGACGGCATACCGTTTTGGGATGAACTCCCTGTAGTGGTACTCAAA
>CAYUYB010000329.1:0-3390 GCA_964449025.1 uncultured Desulfobacteraceae bacterium | reverse complement strand
CTCCTTGAGAAGTAAATTTTCTTCCTGATATTTTTCTATTTCATCCGGGGATATCTGTTTTCTCTCCTCATAAAATCAAATGAATAATCGCTATAAACTGGTTGGGCCTGAAGGAGTGACTAATGCCGCCTGCCATATGGCTAAATAATACACGATATTGCTATATAATTATCATCATGTTCAAATTGCTTAAATTGGCCTGGCCCTCTTTTTCATTTCTTTTACTTTTTTACATTTACATGTTTAGTATACTTATATACAATTTAAAAATATATCAATGACTTTATTAATAGAAACTTTAAAGTGGATTACTGGTATTATCATTCCTGGAAAAGTATTTAATATGGAGACATAGATGACTATTGAATTCACTAAATCCGAAGCAAAGGATTGGGCAAAGGAGCATTATCACGGTTTATGCGGCACAACCAGCCCTTCATTCACGCCTGACCTCATAGCATTCGGCTGATTACGTTATATTCGACCGGGTCGGCAATGATTCACATGCCCTAAAAATATTTAACGAGTTTCTTAATGGTGATTTTCTTAAGGCTATGGACATGTATCTACAATTTTTCTGAAAAACAATCAAAATCTAAGTAAGCATCACATTGATATAACTTTTTTCATATCTTATCTAAAAATGATATATTAAGAATTGGAGGAAAGATGCCTAACACTTCAGTGACTGTAAAAGATATCTTGGATTCCGGTCGATTCACATTATATCAAACATGGATCTGTACTCTGTGCTTTTTGCTTGCCTTTTTCGATGGTTTCGATCTATCACTCGTTGGCGTGTCATTGCCGAAAATTGCCGAGGTTCTTAATTCAACACCTGCGTCCCTTGGCGTAGCAATGAGTGCCGGGAATGTTGGAGCACTTATCGGAGCTCTTGTTTTGGGTATGCTCGCCGATCGCTTTGGACGTAAACAGATGTTGTTGGTTTCCGCCTTTACCTTCGGCATTTTTACTTTGGCAATTGCATTTATCCAGTCCGTTGAGCAACTGGTATTGCTCCGCTTCATCGCAGGACTCGGAATGGGCGGAGCTGTTCCGAACGCGCTAGCTTTCGGGTCGGAATATGCACCAAGCAATAAACGCGCGACACTTGCCACCGCAATGTACGCAGGTGTAGCAATTGGCGCTACATTTGCGGGGCTCATCTCTTCTTACCTTCTGCCAAAATATGGCTGGCAATCATTGTTTTTGGTAGGTGGTATTGTCGCATGTCTCATCGGACTCATCGCATTAATCTCCCTTCCTGAGCCACTTCAATTTCTAATCAAACGCGGGAAGGAGAGTGATCGGGCGCATATACGTAAAATCGTTTCAAGAATCGCTCCATCATATGCATCAATAGAAGATGTTGAATTCGTTTCATCCGAAGAGAGGCTTCCCGGTATACCCTTTAAACACCTTTTCAAGGAGGGGCGCGCAGCCAACACCATATTATTATGGATGGCCTTTGTCTTAAGCTACTATTTAGTATGGTTGATCCTTTCATGGACACCGACACTATTGAAAGAAAGCGGAGCTTCTTCTCAGGAATTTAGCCTGGCCTTTGCATGCATTAACATGGGTGCTGTCATAGCAACAGTATTAGTCGGTATTTTGATGGATAAATTCAGGCCGTTTGAAATATTAAAAATCGGCTTTTTCCTTGCCTTTGTGAGTGTTTTAACTTTTGGATATTTTGCCTCCAGCACCTTTATTGTTGTTGCCGTTGTGTCCGTTATCATGGGATTTTTTGTAATCGGCGGCAACTCAGGACTTATGGGTCTTGCTGCTATTTCATATCCTGCTGATATCAGAGGCACAGGGCTTGGCTGGGCTACAGGAATAGGAAGATCCGGATCCTTACTTGCACCTGTTATAGGTGGTATTATGCTTACAGAAAGCTGGAGCGTAAAAGCTATTTGTACCACAAATGCTGTTTTGGCATTAGTGGTTATTTTAGTCATTTTCATCATGCAAAAAGTCGACTCCTCTAAGACAAAGGCGGGCTAATAGCGTGAGAACACCTTCATAAGGTTAGGGTGAGGTTGGCTCTATAAGGAAGGCTGAATGTGTCAACCGTACCAAGCGATAAAAGAATCAGTAATGCAGGCAACGGGCAGGAGTCCTTTACTCCAACCTGCTCCGAGCGCGTTCAGAGAGTGAAGAATCGTGTTCTCAGGCCAATGGAGATTTGCCTGGAGCGTGCTCGTGCCGAGATGAAGGCTTTAGAACAATATAAAAACGAGCCAGGAGTCATTCAACGGGCACGCATCTTTGAGACCTATCTTAAAGAGAAAACCATCCATATTCTGGAAGACGACCTCATCGCAGGCAATATCACCAGCAAAATGCGCGGTGCTTCATCGAGGTACATAGTTGGGTATAATCTAGAAAAAAATGTAAAAATAGGGGAGTATAAAAATCAACATGAAGACTGAAAAAGTTACGGTGTTGAGACCTCAAGGCAATGCTTCTCCAATACAATTTCTGCCCATGGCGCCTCGGCTCGGTACTCTCGAGGGCAGAACGATCTACATCGTAGACATGAATTTTCCACGAACACATCAATTCTGGGAAGAGATGCAAAGAATGCTTTCCGGCAGACATCCCGAGACGACCTGGGTACTCAGGACTAAAATAGGCACTTACTTTCACAACGACCCGGATCTATGGACTGAAATTAAGGAAAATGGCGATGGAGTGATTATTGGTATCGGTCAGTTAGATACTTGTGCGCCGTCGGTTATCATCTTTTGCTCGATATTGGAAAAATTGGGGGTGCCTACGGCGCCTATCATCACTGAGGCATTCCCAGGGCTCATCAAGAGCTTTGCGTATAAGAAGGGAATGCCCGAACTACGATTTACTTTTGTTCCTCATCCTTTCGCAAACCGACCAATCGAGTTATACCGGAAATATCTGGCGGGTAACGACCCCATAAACGGCAAGCCGGTTTTGGAGGAAGTTGTTGAGGCACTGACCAAGCCGTTAACTGATAAGGAAACGAAGACAGGGATTTTAGATAGATCAATGCCGAGACTGCTAGAGCCTGATACCCCGGAGAATCTGGAGCGCCTCTTTCTTGAAAAAGGCTGGACTGATTATCTTCCGATAGTACTTCCTACAGAAGAGAGGGTAGCCGCGATGCTCAAAGGGACAAACCATAAATCTGGAGAAGTAATTGGCATGATGCAACCTATCCCTCCCAATGAGGTCTGGGATAACCTAACCAAGGGGCTTGGTGCTGGTATGCGAAGAGGAGTTGAAAAAGGGCATATGCCGGTAGTTATGCAACCCTCCCCTCCCCATGAAGCCTGGGAATACACCGTCGAGCATGTCGCCATTAATGCCGTGATGGCAGGAGCCAAACCGGAGCATTTCCCGGTAATA
>CAYUYB010000328.1:0-3403 GCA_964449025.1 uncultured Desulfobacteraceae bacterium | reverse complement strand
GGAGGAATTGGTTTCTTTGGTTTATTTAGTTTCTGGGGTTTATTGGGTTTGTTTAGCCTGTTTCGTTAGGAATGTTATGATCGTTCTGAGCGGTTGACTGCCGAAAAGGGCCGGCCAGAACAAACGGCCAGTAAACTTTAAGCCGAAATCGGTAAAGGGATTTATTGAGAGTCTGGAGTTACCAAATATTTTTGAATAACTTTTTTTAGGATATCCTGGGCAAAGGGTTTTATATTTTCAGTAGCGTAATTTTCAAGGATTGAACAGGCTGTATCTCCTGAAAGTTTTTCATGTTTCAGCATTTTTGTTATTCCTTCATGAAATATGCTGGAAAGATAGTCCTCATCCACATTATAAAGATCAAGCACCGCTATGGTCCACACCTTCCATTCACTGAATTTGGGCGGCAACTTGTAATACATATACCCGGTTTGAGGAGGCCGGGGAAATTCACGCAATCCGATAATAATACTTGGTGAATTCATCTGAAAATGCCTCTTTTATAAGGACGAATTACCGAAAACTGCCATCCAAAACAACCGGCGGGTAAACCTTGGGCCAAAATCGGTAAAGGAATATCTAAACGGCAGATTTTTGTAAGTCATTAATGGGATATCTTTCCACATTGACTTTATTTATGGATTTTAAAAAGGTATTCATGAATGAAGGTATCTTATAATCGGCGATATTCCAATCGATAAGGTAGTTGACAAAACTCTCCTTACCCCATTTTTTAAAAACAGGGAAAAAGACACCAACATTTTTATTCTGAGCGAGGGAACTTTCCATTGGAAAATCCATATCCGCCAAAATCAACTCCTGGAGAAAACCGGCAATATCCTCATCAAGGGAATGGAGCCATAAGATTGTTTCGGATATCCTTGTGGAGATTTCATCTCCTTTCCTTTCAATTAACTCCTTAATATTGTATATAGAGAGGCCTTGATGGCCTAATCTTCTCAGCTCTCCATACAATATGCTCATGGCCACACTGATGGGCCTGTTCTGGAGACAATATACGATAAAGTGACTGTATTCATGGATCCATAGAAAAACATAAGGATGGAGAGATGACTTATTTTCCAGCTCTTGAGAATGCTTCTTTATTATGTCCGGTGCCAGGAAGAAGCAGGGTGAAGTCTTTATTAAAATCGTGTGCTCCGCTATATTACCGTCTGAATCAATATGAGACACATTATTTTCCGGCACCTCCGCGGCAACATAAAAAACAAGGTTATCCTCTGGTGAAAAACCTCCGGCAGTAAAAGACCTCAGGCTTTTATCTTTAAACATATAGGAATCAGGCCCCAGCAGTCTTTGATGAGATTCAGACACCCTGTCCGCCAGCTCCTTTCCCAGGACATTGGCATAGCTCCGGTTCAGGGATTCCTTATATTCTTCCACCTTGTTGAAGAACTGTGTAACGGTCGTGTCCTTCCGGTTCTTTTGAAATCTCTCTCTTATGATTTTTCCTAAGGTTCTAAACATATTTGGTGGATTGGTTAAACGGTTGAATCGTCAATTGGGTAAATCGTTAAATGGTTAAATCATTTGGAACGTTGGAAACGTTGCCGCCTGCAGGCGTAATTCAAAGATTCGGGATTCAAAGACGCCATGCTGCGCATGATTCAAAGATTCAAAATTCTCCCGCTACGCGGGATTCAAAATTCAAGATTCAAGATTCGAAGTTCGTTAATTCGGGGAGTCGTTAAACGAGTAAGGTCACATCACCCATGAGTTCGGTGAGCACAAAAGCGGGCCGTTGTTTGGAAGTGGTCAGATCGCTAAAAGGAAAAGGGACAACAACCACATCGCCTTTTATAAATCGTCCCATGCCTCTTCCTCCTCAGCACAGAGCCAGTCTTTTTTCAGTGATGATTCACTTGCAATAGCTGTGTAGAGGGCTTCACGCATTGATTTTGCCTTCACAAACCGGATAAAATCCATAACTACATCCAAAAGTGGTTCTGGCACAGTTTCGATTTCTTTTATCAGCTCGATTCTACTAGGCATGACAACCTCCTTTTAAGATATGTCCTTAAGTGGTTCTGGAGGGAAAAAGTGAAGATTATTTTGCACCGAAACCGAAAAGGACAACGCGGATGGTTTTGAGGATTATGGCAAGATCAAGGAGGAAGGACATGTTCTTGATATAATAGAGGTCATACTCAAGCTTTTCCAGGCTCTCCTTATAAGAGGCTGCATAGGAGAACATTACCTGGGCCCAGCCTGTTACTCCTGGCTTTACGGTCAGACGCTCTTGATAATAGGGAATCACCTCTTTATCATTCCCATTTTGGCCGAGAAAATTGCTCACGAACTCCGGCCTCTCAGGTCTCGGACCAACCAGGCTCATGTCGCCCTTAAAGACGTTAAAAAGCTGGGGCAGTTCATCGATCCTCAATATTCTGATAATCTTTCCGATCCGTGTGATCCTTGGATCCTGCTCACCGACCCACACAGCTCCACTATCCTTTTCAGCATCCTTTACCATTGACCTGAATTTTATAAGCTCAAATTCCGTCCCGTCTTTCCCGACCCGTTTTTGACGATATAAGACCGGGCCCTCAGATTCAATCCTTATTGCGATGGCGGTCAATACCATGAAAGGAGATGAAAGGATCAAAAGTATGGAAGATGAAGCAAGATCCACCAATCTTTTTAATTTTTTGAAATAAAACCTGGGCTGGTTCATATGGGATACGAGAAACCAGAAATCACTTACATATTTGAGTGGAATCCTTCCCTCAACTTCTTCATAAAGTGATGTAATATCCTGGATTTCAATGCCCTGCTGACTGCAAAGGACAAGGTCTTTGATAATTTTTTCATACCGACTCCTTCTCATTGCAAGGATTATCATATCAGGGCTATATTTTGATAAGGAATCAATTAGAGCGCTCTCCTGGTATTTAATAGGAACATCATTAATAAATTTTTCCTCTTTTCGTTTATCATTCTCCAGCAGACAAACCAGATTGATATTCAACTGGGGATTGTTTTTAATCAATCTTGTAACAGCCTCGCCTCCCTTACCCGCGCCGATGATCACGGCCTTTCTGGCATATATGCCTCTGACTGCTAACTTGCTGTATATCAACCGTGAAGAAACAACAAGGACAAAAAGACTTGATAGATATATCAAAGATATACCCCGGCCCATAGGAGGGTTACCGGTAAGATAAAAAAAGAAGATAGACAGGATCCAGGCGAAACAGATTGTAAGAAAGATATTGAATATTTCTCTTTTGGTAATGAAATTCTTCTTAAAATTATGAAGATCCATCACATAGAAAACGACAATAAAGATAATTAGATTGGAAAAGTAATATAAATGCTCAATCTTAAGGTATTGAAAAGTAAAGCCAAAACCATCCTTGATAAAAAAATAAATATATATAGT
>CAYUYB010000327.1:0-3405 GCA_964449025.1 uncultured Desulfobacteraceae bacterium | reverse complement strand
CGCGATACTTTATATGTGAATCTTGAGCCGTGTAATCATTATGGACGGACACCCCCTTGCACCCTAGCCATTTTAAAAAGCGGTCTTAAAAGGGTGGTGATCGGGATGCTGGACCCGAACCCGAATGTTTCAGGGGGAGGGGCTCAATTTATGAGCGCAAAGGGTATTGAGGTAATATCGGGGGTGCTTGAATCCGAGTGCCGCAGGTTGAACGAGGTATACATAAAATATGTATTGACAGGTCGTCCTTTTGTGATAGCAAAATCAGCCCTGACCATGGATGGATGGTCTGCTACCTCCGCGGGTCGATCCAAGTGGATAACCAATGAGCAATCGCGCCGTTTCGCGCATCGATTGAGGGGCATGGTTGATGGGATAATCGTGGGAGCGGGGACCGTTATTGCCGATGACCCCTTGCTTACCAAGAGGAGCGGGAAGGGAGGGAGAGGAAATCCGCTTCGCATTATAGTTGATACTAGTTTAAGAATCCCTCATAATGCAAGGGTGCTTAATCCTGATACTGATATGACGACACTTCTTGTGGTTGGTGAGAATATCGATCCCGGGTTACTTAAAACGGTGGAGAGGGAGGGGGTGTCCACCTTTATGTGCCCGTTGAAGGAAGGGATAATAGACCTGAATGCCATGATGGACGAACTTGGCAGGAGGTCCATCACGTCTGTTATGGTGGAAGGCGGATCACGGTTGATGGGTTCCATGATACGTGAAAGACTGATTGACAAATTCTATGTTTTCAAGGCTCCACGCGTCTTTGGAGGAGATGACGGAATCCCTATGGCTCGAGGTGCAGGGCCCGAAAATGTGGATAAATCAGTGATGATGAAGGATATAAGCATAAAGCGATTTGGTGATGATATACTGATCAGTGGATACGCTGATTACTCTCTTATTCCAGGAATGGAAAAAGACACTCATTTTTAGGCTGATGCCTCAGTTAGGTTAGTAATTGAACAGGTTTCAAGGGGCCTAGGGGTCAAGTCTGAAAAGGTTTTTGGATTTTTTGACATATCCTGAGCAAGGGAAATAGGTCATGTTTACGGGACTGATTGAAGGCAGGGGAAAGATCACAACTATTATAAAGACCGGCAAGGATCTGGGATTGACCATCACGCCTCTTTTTGACATGATGGATTGCCGGAGAGGAGACAGCGTCTGCGTAGACGGGGTTTGCCTGACAGTTACGTCAATAGAGAAAGGTATGTTGAATATGTACGCCTCGGAAGAGACTGTCTCCCGAAGCACGCTGGGCGGGTTAAAGCGCGGAGACGAGGTTAATATGGAGAGGGCCTTGACTCTATCGGCCCGGCTGGGAGGTCATATGGTCTCGGGCCATGTAGATGGTGTGGGCAGAATCCTTCGAAAGGAACAGGTGCAGAAATCCTGGCTTATAAGGGTGGGTGTGGATGAAGGAATATCAAGGTACATCATCGAAAAGGGCTCTATAGCAGTGGACGGGGTAAGCCTTACCATAAATCTTTGTCAAGATCGATTCTTTGAGGTGAATATCATACCCGAGACCGTCGCGACGACGACTATTCTTAGAAAAAATGTCGGCGATTTTGTAAATATAGAGACGGATCTTGTCGCAAAATATATTGAAAAATTTATGGAAAAGGACGGTAAATCCGGCAAAGACGAGACACGCTCCACTATCGACAGGGAGATGCTCGAAAGGTTTGGATTTGCTGATTGGATAAAATGAGCACGGCAAAGATAGAGGATGTACTGCAAGACCTTAGACAGGGTAAGATGATCATCCTTATAGATGATGAGGATAGGGAAAACGAGGGCGACCTAACCATGGCCGCGCAAAAGGTTACGCCTGAGGCAATCAATTTCATGGCTAAATACGGGCGAGGGCTTATCTGTCTGTCTCTGGCCCCTGAGATAGTTGAAAGATTGAAGCTCCCCCTTATGGTTCAGGATAACCGTTCCCGGTTCAATACCGCATTCACGGTGTCGGTAGAGGCGCGGGAAGGAGTCACCACAGGCGTCTCGGCCGCGGACAGGGCGCATACCATTCGCACTGCTGTCGCGGATGATGCAAAGCCGGAGGACCTCATTCAACCAGGACATGTCTTTCCCCTTAGGGCAAGGAGGGGAGGCGTACTTTTCAGGACGGGGCAGACCGAGGGTTCCGTGGACCTCTCTAGGCTGGCGGGGCTGAAACCCGCGGGTGTTATCTGTGAGATTATGAATGATAACGGTACGATGGCCCGGATGCCCGACTTGATCAAATTTGCAGAGATACATGGCTTAAAGATAGCCACTGTTGCCGATGTTATAGCGTACAGGATGAAGAATGAGTCTTTCGTCCATAAGGTAGCGGAAACGGTTCTGCCCACCCCTTTTGGAGAATTTAAGGCCATAGCCTTTGTGAATGATATTGATGACTATGAACACCTGGTCCTGGTAAAAGGGGAGATTGACCCTAAAAAGGACATACTGGTGCGGGTACACTCCCAATGCCTCACCGGTGATGTGTTCGGTTCTTACAGGTGCGATTGTGGGACTCAGCTGAAAAAATCCATGGAGATGATTCAGAAGGAAGGCACGGGGGTTATCCTTTATCTGCAGCAAGAGGGTCGAGGTATAGGTCTGGCAAACAAACTGAGGGCCTACGAGCTTCAGGATAAAGGACGAGACACGGTCGAGGCCAATGAGGAACTTGGTTTTGAAGCTGATCTGAGAGATTATGGGGTGGGCGCGCAGATCCTTTCCGCTCTCGGTATTCGGAACATGAGGATCATGACAAATAATCCGCGAAAGATTAAGGGATTAGAGGGTTACGGTCTTATCATAAAGGGTAGGGTAGCTATCGAGACCGAGCCGAGGCCTGAAAATATAAAATACCTCTTGACCAAGTGCCATAAGCTCGGGCACATGATGAAATTGGGGAAGGAGTAGTAGCTTTATCCTGTAATAATAAACATAAGCAAGGAGTTTTCATATGCCCAGGATTTTGGAAGGAAGGATATCGGCGGAGGGTTTCAGATTCGCTATTATCGTAAGCAGGTTTAATGACTTTATCAGCTCAAAGCTGGTGGAAGGGGCCATGGATGCATTGATAAGACATGGGGTTGATGAAGAAAAGGTATCCCTGGTCAGGGTGCCCGGCTCCTTTGAGATACCTGTAACCGCGAAGAGACTGGCCAAAAGCGGTAATTATGATGCCGTTATCTGTTTAGGCGCTGTGATTAGAGGGGATACGCCTCATTTTGATTATATCGCGGCAGAGGTCTCAAAAGGTATAGCCAATGTCTCCCTTGAGAGCAATGTGCCCCTTACATACGGCGTATTAACGACGGATAACCTGGAGCAGGCTATCGAGAGGGCTGGATCAAAGGCAGGAAACAAGGGATGGGACGCGGCGATCGCAGCCAT
>CAYUYB010000326.1:0-3416 GCA_964449025.1 uncultured Desulfobacteraceae bacterium | reverse complement strand
CGGGACGAACCCTTCCAGGTCGTAGTTATGAAACACCAGACGGGATAAGGGCTTTAGCGTTTCGAATTGCGGCAGGAGCCTCAGGTTCATTTCGGGCAGGAGATATATGGGCAGGACATCCGCCTTACTGATATCCACCGTAAATATATCCGCCTGTATGATCTGTACCAGGTCTGAAACATTATTTTTTTCTACGTTCCTCATGGATGCCCGAACCATATCCGGATCGATCTCGTACCCTATCCCACGGCTGCCGTACTTCTTTGCAGCCAGAACCAGCATCCGGGCGTCGCCGCAGCCGAGGTCCATTACCACGTCGCCCTTCTTTACCTTTGCCATATGCAGCATTTCAGATACCACATCATATGGCGTTCCGACGTAAACGACATCGGGTGTCCGTATCCATTCAGGGTCTTCCGTATGCTCTTCCGCGATCACGGGGCTTACGATCAAAACCAATAATACCGAGGTTATTAACCATTTCCTGATGTATCGCACGTAAACTTGCATGGTCTTCCTATATTCAATCGACGGTGCATAAAAAAATCAACGAAAAATGGCCAGCACAGGGAATCTCATAATAACACCTCCTACGGCGCAATCGCTCAAATAACAACCTTCCGCGTAAACTACGCGAAGGTTTGGCATGGACAGGAAATATGACAGAGCATAGTCCTGAATGCTGCAATTTCCTATATTCAGCTCGTTGAGCCGGGCCATTCCTTTGAGATCACCTATACCTGCGCCGGTAATCTGAGTGTCAGCCAGCGCAAGGACCTCCAGGTTTTTAAAGCGCGCGATCTGCGCCATATCGCTATCGGTTATGCGATCCCCGCTCAGATTAAGAACCTTAAGCGAATCCACGGTATTAAGATGTTTGAGAAATCTTCCGTCCACTTGTGTGCGTTGAAGCGACAGGGCTTCGAGCTGTTTCAGGTTGGAGATCCAGGCTAATTCTTCTCCGTCCAGGTTTACGTCGTGTACGTATAACCGTTTCAGCGCGGTGCATTTCCCCAGGTGCTTCATCCCGTCGTGAGTGAGGACACTGTTGCCAATCTCAAGCCATTCCAGTTTAGGAAGGTGCGGCAGAAGTCGTATTGATTCGTCACTTAATTCACCCTCCTTGGCCTCTATCCAGCGTATATCCCCTTTGGGATCCTCCTGGAGTGGAACTCCCAATTCCGTAAGCCTTGCGACTGCTTGAACAATATCTCCCTGACAGATGTCGGATACGACATCGGTGCTGTGTCCCTTCGAAACCGCGATGCAGGAGAATAGAACCACAAGAACTGCTGTTAGTGACCATCCTCTAAGATTCAAACTCATGTAACCCTCCTGGCTTCCCATCATATCTTCTATTGCCCGCTCCAGGCAATGGATAATGTGTTCCAAATGAAATGCGCAGCGTTGCTTGGATTTTCTATGCTTTTCTTACAACTTTATCAACACCTGCCGGCATTTTTCGTGTCTTTTTAACTCCCGCAGGTCTCCCCATAGAGCTTCCTTATATCCTGTTTGGACTGAACCTTTTTATTTTGCGAAACGCCAGATATTATGCTTTTTGGAGAGGCATCGACCGGAGACACTTTTGCCACTAGATTTCGGTCTTGTCAAGTTTTGTTGACATCACCTCCTTTTTTTTTCATCATTGATAAATGAGAGCCTTACGAAATAATAGATACAATTACTGTTTATTCTATCCTTATGCGCATGTAGGGCAATCCTTGTGCCGGATATACGACCACCCAAAATTCCAATATATCTAAAGACTGCCGCTTCCTAATACCTGTTGCGTGGCGGCCCGAGAAAAGAATCAAAAGGAAGGAAAATGTGAGAGATACCATCTTCATGATTCACGGTATGTGTGGCGGACCATGGTATTGGCAAAACTATAAGAACTTTTTCGAAAAAGACGGCTACCGCTGTGTGACAACCACTTTGCGCTTCCACGATACGGACCCTCGGGATGCCCCTAATCCTAAACTCGGTACAACCAGCCTGCTGGATTATGCCAAAGACTTGGAACAGCAAATCCGACAGCTTGGCGTGAAACCTATCGTGATGGGTCACTCTATGGGAGGCCTACTCGCACAGATTTTAGGAAGCCGAGGGCTAGCCAAATCTCTCGTTCTGCTGACGCCAGCATCGCCGGCTGGGATTATAACTCTGAGGCCATCCGTGATAAAAAGCTTCTGGACTATGCAAACGAAATGGGGCTTTTGGAAAAAGCCGATGCGTCAAACGTTCAGCGAAGCGGTCTATTCCATGCTTCACTTGCTGCCGCCCAATGAGCAAAAAGAAGCTTACAGCAGGCTGGTATATGAATCGGGGCAGGCAGCTTACGAAATCGGATTCTGGCCCTTCGATTCAAAAAAGGCCTCCAAAGTTGACGAGACAAAAGTGACTTGTCCTATGCTGGTGATTGCAGGGACTGAAGACAGGATCACACCTCCTATCGTTGTCCGGCAAGTAGCTAAAAAATACAGGGCTGTCTCAACCTATAAAGAATTCGAAAATCATGCCCACTGGGTCATCGGAGAGCCTGGGTGGCAGGAGATCGCAGAGTATATAGCAGTTTGGCTAAAGCGGGTCTTGTCCGAAAATATTTGATACTATTTTGCAATGGCATCACCGCACAACACGTGTTGCAGGCGACAGCGTAAAAACCGCGCCGCTCCTGAAAAGTGCGTTCGCTCCTCTTAAGAACCCCTAAGAAAAAGTGCTTCCGTCTAAATACCTTTTAGCACTCTCTCTGCCACAAAATGATAATTCTTTTATTTTTTACTTGACATGTTGCACAAATGTTGTATATTTCTAACAGTTATATATTTCTAACATAGATTGGAGGTAATGATATGAATGACAGGACAAATGTCTTGCTTCGAATTGCTATCGGAATACTCTTGCCCATTATACTGATCGTTTTAGGTCTTTTTCATATCTTGAATCTAAAAATTGTCTTGGTCATTATCAGTTGGACTGTAGCAATATATGTCTTCCATAGTATTAATATGAAACCAGACGAAAGGACGAAACGCCTGAACGCTTACGCAGTTAATCTCTCTTGGTTTTTTACCCTTTGCTTTTTAAGTGTTCTCTATTTTATTGATCAATTGAAGATAATGGATCTATGTTCAGAACATGTAATCGCCTTGGTATTATTTTTTATGGCATATTCCTATTGGATAATAAAATTTTTGGTAAGCGGGAGGAGTGATGTTGCCGAATGAGATCCAAAATAAAAGAATTACGCATCGCTCGAGGATTATCCCAAGAGGCATTGGCGAATGGCGTAGGTGTTAGAAGGGAAACCATGGTATTTCTGGAAAAAGGCAAGTACAATCCCTCACTGAGACTCGCTTACAGAACAGCCAAAGTGCTTAAAACGACCATTGATGAATTGTTTTCGTTTGATG
>CAYUYB010000325.1:0-3418 GCA_964449025.1 uncultured Desulfobacteraceae bacterium | reverse complement strand
GAAGATATCATTCATAAAGGCCTGATTACAACAAGGTCCAGTTTTTTTGAGATTAGATCAACAGCATTTAAGGATTCTATAACCAGAGGGATAAAAGGAGAGGTTCTAAGGGACGGGGCGACCATTAGGGTTTTATCATGGAAATCGCTTTAATTTGTTGAATTTGTTCGCTCTTTTAGGTAAACTTTATTTTTTATAACATTAACAGGAATAACACGATGCCTGGAAAGATCTTGGGGCTTGACATTCAAGAAGATTATATTGCCGCGGTCCGCGTTATGAGCGGGCTAAAGGGGTATCAGGTAATATCCTGTTTCCGGGTGACGATCGAGGAAGGCAAGGGCATTGATAAGGCGCTTCTGGAGATCTCTGGGGAGATGGACCTTAAAAATGACCACTGCTTTGCCTCCATTCCCGGGGGTTATATGTCCTATAGAAACCTGGGGATGCCCTTTAAGGATTATAAAAAGATACATCAGACCCTGCCTTTTGAGATGGAAAGGGTGTCCCCTTTTCCTATAGAGGACATGATAATTGATTTTAATGTTATAGAGAGTTCCGAACAGAGTGAAATCCTTGCTGTATCCACGGAAAAGACCTATGTGTCAAGGTATCTCGAGGTACTTAATGGGTTTGGGATCGACCCAGAGATTATTGATGTATCTCCCGTTCCCATTGTACTCTGGCTCCTGAATCAGGAAGACACCCCCGGGAACGGGCTGTTTCTGGATATCGGCTTCAACAGGAACAGCATGATCCTCTTTCTCAACCACAGGATCAACCTTATCCGCGGTTTTGCTTATAAGGGTGGAACAATACCCTTTCCTGTTTCCGAAGATCACGGGGAGATCGGCCCGGGTGACGGATCTGCCTTTCAGGGGTTTGAATCCCGGCTGGGGCTGTTTTGCGAGTCAGTCAAAAAGACCATACATTCCTTTGGCGCCCAGACCAAAAGGGATATAAATCTTGAAAAGGTGTTCTTTTCCGGCCCTGGAATGGCCTATCCACGGACAGGAGAAATCCTTAGCGGTTTCCTTGACAGGCCCGCTCAAGAGGTCAATATACGCGGGGATAAAGACGTTGATATGGATTTCAGAATCGGCAGGAACTGGAATCCGGCACTAATGGACGGCGCCCTTGCCCTTGCCCTCAGGTACCGCAAAAAGGGGCGGGGCTTTAATCTCAGGAAAGGCGAATTTGAGCTAAAGAAGAGCTATCTCGGGCCCATAAACGAGATCAGGAAGGCGATGATCCTCCTTGGGGTTTTATTCGTATTCATTCTGGTTAATCTGGGGGTTGATTACTATCTTCTTAATAAGAGATGCGATGCAGGAGAACAAGAGATAACCGAGCTTTTCAGACAGGCGTTTCCGGAAGTCACAAATGTTAGATTCCCTGTTCTTCAGATGAAGCAAAAGATTAAGGACCTGGAGGCCTCATCCGGTCTTTTACCCGGAGGGGTAGCGAGCAATCGGAAGGCACTTGATGTCTTAAGGGATATTTCCAAAAGGATCCCCGCCTCCCTTGATATAGATATCTCCAATATGGTCATTGACGGGGAAAAGGTCCGTATCAGCGGGGATACCGACACCTTCAGCACTGTAGACGACCTGAAAAACAGCCTGGAGCCCTCAGATTATTTCAAAAGCGTAACCCTGGGCCCGGCGAACCTGGACAGGACGGGCAAGAGAGTAAATTTTGAGATAAGCATGCAAAGGACGGAATAGGTTTAGCACCAGGAATTAAAGGACAATGGCAATAACACTGGCGAAACGGGAAAGATATTTTGTATGGATAGGCGCGTGTCTCATCGCTCTCTTTTTTATCTTCCAGTTCATTGTCTCTCCCTTTTTTGAAAAAAGGGACCGGCTCCAAAGAGAGATCGTTAAACAGGAACAGGACCTGAAAGATCTCACTGTCCTAATTGCGAAATATAACACATACAGGCAGAACTCCGGTAACATCGGTAGGGTCCTTGCCGGCCGAAGAGAGGGATTCACGCTTATCTCCTTTCTGGAAAGGGCTACAGGAGAGACCCGGATAGATAAGGAGCATATAAGATATTATAAGCCTTCCACTTCAAAAGGCTCCGGGCCCTACGATGAGTTGATGGTGGAGATGAAGCTGGAAGGGATAACGGTAGACCAGCTTGTGAGGTATCTACACCGCATTGAGCATCAGGATGAACTTGTTTTTGTGAAGAGATTGTCTATTACCGATAATAAGAGCGAAGAAGGCTACCTGGATTCCATAATACAGGTAGTAACCTTTCAGTAAAATACTCCCGGCTGAGGCCTGTAGCGTCAGGGGCCAGGGATTCCGGGATTCGAGGTTTCAAGTTGAATCAATTGATCTCAAAAAATAAGAAATGGATGGGATATACGATCTATTGCCTTATTGTGACAGCGGCCTTTTTATATCTTCTCTTTCCCTCCGGCGCTATTAAGGCCTGTATCCAGGCAAAGGCCCGGCGTATCCATCCAGGCATTCAGGTCACATCCGAAAGACTGTCCCTTGTCTTTCCGGCCGGACTGAGGTTGTTTCAGGCTGCATTCTCACTGGAGGGATATCCCGGTCGGCCTCTATTCAAGGCGGACAGGATCTGCTTAAGGCCGAAGATATGGTCTGTTTTAAAAGATTCGGGGGAGGCATCCTTAACCATATCCGATGGTCTGTTAAAACTGGCGGAGCCTGTTTTAGGCGTTGAGACTGTTGACTTTAAGGAGATACAGGTAAAGATGTCCCTAAAAGGACAGCGCATAAGCATATCCACCGCGGAGCTCAAGGGTAGCAAAATGACAGGGACCTTTTCCGGGGCTATAGACATGGATAGCGATTTTATGGAAAGCAGGCTTGATTTACACGGTAAGGTGGAGCCCGCAGCTACCTTTTTCAGGGATGTGCCCGGAGCTGGTCAGGCGATCAACCTGATCAAGGACGGCAAGGTTCCTTTTACCCTTAAGGGGACCATCAGAGACCCCAGGATGGATTTTATTTAAGGCAAATGACCAGGATCTACTACACCATATTCAATCTTATAGCCCTGGCAGGTATAATATATTTCGGGGTGGATACCTTTTACCGGATTGCGGTTGAGCGGCTTAACAGTAACGATAACCGTGGGATTGTCATACAGGATGTCGCGAATACAACAACGCAGGCCGAGGCGCGGTTAGGTGATTATAATGTTATTGATGAGAGGAATATATTCAGCAAAATCACGACTTCAAACTCAGAGCGCTATATTGCTGAGGTAGAGGAGCTCGAACCCACATCATTAAAGCTCCGTCTCCTGGGCACTGTTGCCGGAGACCGGGCGAACGCGGTGGCGATTATCGAGGATACCGCCAAAAGGACACAGGAGATATATCGGGTGGGGGATAGCGTTCAGGATGCGGTGGTGAGATCGATCCTCAGG